>NZ_CACVSS010000007.1:0-58143 GCF_902756765.1 uncultured Succinivibrio sp.
AAAAAAAGTTGGACGATAAGTTTTTTTCCATATCGTCCAATGTATGTTATTTTTCGAAAAGAATTAGTTTGAACTGGTTTTAAGAGCTTCTTCAAGGGCATATGTCAGCTGATCTGCACATGAGGTACCCTTGTTTCTACATTCATTTCCTCTTAATAATTCAATTATATCCTTTGCTTCCTTGCCAATAACAAGTTTGCGAATTGCTTTAAGGTTACCATCGCAGCCACCGATAAATTTAACATCTTCAATAATGTTCTCATTCAGTTGCACGAAGATTTTCTTACAGCAGGTTCCGTGTGTTGTATATTCAAACATGTAATAACCTAGTCAATTGATGAAATAACTTCATCATAGCTTAATCGTGATTTAGGTCTATCGGCATTTGAATCGTTTTCTGCTCGATATCCTAGGGCGACAATCATAACAGATTTTAGGTTTTTATTCTTAAGATTTAAGATTTCATCTGTTTTCTCAAAATCCATTCCCTCAATAGGAGTGCTGTCGATGCCTTTTGACGCTGCTGCATAGAGCAGGGCAGTCATTGCAATATATGTCTGTTTGGCCGTCCATTGTGCAAAATCTCCCTGCTCCTCATGCATATGAGCAAAGATTTTTCTGTGCGAATCAACGGTATCTCTGATTTCTTTTTTAGGATATCTGCCATCCTGATCTTCTTTCTGAGTAATTGCTGTTAATTCCTGATCTGTAATCTTGTTTTTTGCACAGAGAACCACGAAATGTGAGCAGTCCTGTATTCTAGGAATATTGAAATCTGGAATTGCAGGAAGGATCTTCTCCTTGGCTTTCTTTGTTGATCCTACGTAGAAATGCCATGGCTGAATGTTTACTGCAGAAGGTGCAAGTCTTAGCACTTCTAGTAAATCTTTCATATCCTTATCTGAAATTTTTCTTGTTGGATCATAATGTTTTGTTGTATAGCGTTGCTTTGATATATCAAGAAAATCCATAATTATCTCCGAAATCGATTGTATTAAATTATTATTGTTTTTGATATTTTATTACAAAAAAATCAATAATTCTTATTAGCTAGCGAGAGAATTTATTAGTTTTTTTGATACATATCACTATTTATTGTAAACGCTTACATGTTTCAAAAGAATTCTGTTTATAATGACCGCTGTATGTAAAAATGAAGAATATAAAAATATTCACAATAATAGACAACATGATAAGGAATACAAAATGAGCGAACAGTATTCAGTAAATCCAAATCTGGAAACAATCTCAAATTCTAAGGGAATGTCTGTAACTGTAATGGACTGGGGTGCAACAATCATTTCCTGTAAGGTTCCTGTAAAGGGCGAATCTTCAAGAGAAGTTGTATTAGGACTTAAAGATCCTTCTGACTGGTCAAAGCAGAGCTGTTTTTTCAATGCAACTATTGGAAGATTTGCAAATAGAATAGCAAATTCTGAATTCGAAATTGATGGCAAAAAGTATAAGTTGAATTCAGGGGCAAAACACTGTCTGCATGGTGGTGTTGACGGTTTTGACAAGAGACGTTTCAAGCTACTTTCAAAATCAGCAAGTTCATTAACCTATACACTGCATTCTCCTGATGGTGATATGGGATTTCCTGGCAATTTCGACCTGACTGTTGTTTATACTGTGTCAGAGGAGAATGAGCTTAAGGTTGAGTATGTTGGAAAATGTGATGCCAAGTGCTATGCATGTATTACCAACCATGCATACTTTAATCTGAATGGTGTTAACAGCTCTGTGCTGAATCATACCGTTAAGATGGATTCTACAGAATTCCTTCCTTTAGATGACACTTCTATTCCTACAGGAGAGGTCAGAAAGGTAGCAGGTGGAGCTTTTGATTTTACTTCCGAGAAAACATTAGCCCGTGATTTCAGAAAAGATGACCAGATGACTGCAGCTTTAGGCTATGATCATCCATTCCTGATTAAAGGTGACATTAACAATCCTTTCATCAAGCTAACTTCAGACGACAGAAAGCTTTCTCTTGAAATGTATACTGATTATCCTGCATTCCAGATGTATACCGGTAATTATGTAAATCAGGGGGATAGTGCTATCGAGGCAAGAGATAATGGTTTAATTTATAAGGATCAGTGCGCAGTTTGTATTGAGCCAGAATTCTATCCTGACTGTCCTCATCTTCCACAGTTTGCTGATTTAAATCCAATTGTTACTCCAGAAAAGCCTCTGGTTAAGTCAATTATTTATAAATTCAGCTAATTTTTCAGAATGCAGGCTCTATATCCATCTATAGATCCTGTTATACATATAGTAAAATATGTCTAAGACTGAGGTAAAAAAATGGTTTTAGACATATATTTCTTCCTTGTTGCTTGTCCTCTTATCTTTCTTGCTGGCTTTATTGATGCAGTCGGAGGCGGAGGCGGATTCATTTCTCTTCCTGCTTATCTATTATCCGGACTTCCCCCTCATCTGGCATTGGGAACGAACAAGCTCTCAAGCACTATGGGAACCTTTCTTGCGACTCTAAGATACGCAAAACTTGGTTATATCAGATATAAAGATGCTGCTGTAGCTGTAATTTTTGCTATTCTCGGATCATCTATCGGAGCTGAACTTGTACTGTGGATACCAGATATGGCTCTTAAGATTTCTATCATGGTTATCCTTCCCTTAACCGCTTTTTATCTTCTAAGATACAGAAAATTCGGTGAGCCAGATCAGAGTAAATACAGTCGTCTATACGTAGTCTTAACCTGCGCAATGATAGCTTTCTTTGTTGGTATCTATGACGGAATTTATGGGCCAGGTACTGGTACCTTTCTGTTATTAGGTTTTTGTGCTTTGGCAAAATACTCAGTACAGAATGCTAACGGCTTAACAAAGGCAATTAATCTGACTACAAACATTGCCGCTTTATCAGTGTTCCTTCACCATGGTTCTGTTGTTATATATATGGGACTAATTGCCGGCTTGTTTAATATCGCTGGAAACTATGTGGGATGTTCTTTCTTTGTCAGAAAGGGAATGAAGGGAACAAAACTGATAATGCTTCTTGTGATTGCTCTTTTTGAGGCTAAGCTCTGCTGGGATTTACTTTCATAGAAATTCAGCACCAGATTTGGTGCTGAATATTAGATGTTTTTATTTTGTCCCGTGAGCCATCCACTCTGGCATTCTGGACTCGTAATCACTGATTTCCTTTTCATGCTGCAGGGTTAATGAAATTGCATCTAAGCCCTCAAGCATACAGTGTCTGCGGAAAGGATCCAACTCAAATTTAAAATTAAGCTCTCCGCATTTGACTGTCATATCCTCAAGAGAGATGGTTATTTCTGTACCAGGTTTCTTTTGCAGTACCTTGAATATCTCATCAACTTCCTGCGCTGTCAGTTTCAATGGCAGCAGACCATTTCCAAGTGAGTTGTTGTAGAAAATATCTGCAAATGAAGGGGCGATAACAGCTCTAAAACCATAACCCATTAAAGCCCATGGAGCATGTTCTCTTGAAGAACCATTTCCAAAATTGTCTCTTGCTACCAGAATACTTGCTCCTTTAAATTCAGGTTTATTCAGATTAAATTCTGGATTTGGCTGTTTTTCCTCATCATCAAGATAGCGCCAGTCATGAAACAGATGTGCTCCGAAACCATTTCTGTCTACTGCAAGCAGGAACTGCTTAGGAATAATCTGGTCTGTATCAATGTTTGCTGAGTCTAGTGGAACTGCAACACCTGTATGAACTGTAAATTTCTGCATATTTTCCTCCTAGATAAATTCTCTTACATCAGCAAGGGCGCCTTTAATAGCACAGGCTGCAGCAGTTGCAGGACTCATAAGATGAGTCTTTGAGCCTTTTCCCTGTCTTCCAACGAAGTTTCGGTTTGATGTTGAGGCAACACGAATGCCTGAAGGAGCCTTATCATCATTCATGGCAAGACACATTGAACAGCCTGGCTGTCTCCACTCAAAACCTGCCTCAATAAAGATTTTATCTAGACCTTCTGCTTCGGCCTGTCGTTTTACCCATCCTGAACCTGGAACTGCTATTGCCAGCTGAATGTTTTTAGCAATCTTATGCCCTTTCAGAACCTTAGCAGCTTCTCTGAAATCTTCTAATCTTCCGTTTGTACATGAGCCAATGAAGACATAATCAACTGGAGTTCCAATGAGTTTATCGCCACTTTTAAGTCCGATATAATCAAGCGCATCTGAGCAGGATTTTGCTACAACCTGATCGGTGTAATCTGAAGGAGAAGGGACTGTGGAGGTGATTGGTGCTCCCTGTCCTGGATTTGTTCCCCAGGTTACGAAAGGTTCAAGTTCAGAAGCTTCTATGGTTACTTCCTTATCAAAAACAGCATCATCGTCTGATTTTAAGGTCCTCCAGTATTCAACGGCCTTATCGAATTCTTCTCCCTTAGGAGAGAACATTCTTCCCTTCAGGTACTCAAAGGTGGTTTCATCTGGTGCAATCATGCCAGCCTTTGCGCCAAATTCAATAGCCATGTTGGATAGTGTCATTCTTCCTTCCATAGATAAGGCTCTTACCGCTTCACCACAGAACTCCACTGCATATCCGGTTCCACCTGCTGTGGTAAGCTTTGCAATGATAGCTAGGATCAGATCCTTTGCATAAACTCCTTTTTTGAGAGATCCTCTGCAGTTGATTTTCATTGTCTTAAGGCGTCCCTGTTTCAAGGTCTGTGTTGCCATTACATGCTCAACTTCTGAGGTACCGATTCCAAATGCCAGGGCTCCGAATGCACCGTGTGTTGCTGTATGAGAATCTCCGCATACCAGGGTAGTACCAGGTAGCGTAAAACCGGTCTGAGGTCCAATGATATGAACAACTCCCTGGTTATCATCGCCAAAGCCAAAGAACTTAACTCCAAACTTCTCTGTGTTTCTCATTAATGCACGAATCTGTTCCTGAGCCATTGGAGAGCATGCTTCAATTGTCTGTTCCCTAGTGGAGATATCATGATCCATGGTTGCCAGATGTAAATCTGGTCTGTGAAGTTTTCTTCCTGAATTCTCTATTCCTGAGAATGCCTGAGGAGAGGTAACTTCATGTACAAGCTGTCTGTCTATATATAGGGTTGGTAACTCGCCTTCCTGTTCAAAGACAATATGGCTGTCATAAACCTTCTGATAAAGTGTTTTTCCCATTTTAAAAACCTATGTGTTCTAATAATCTTATGAAAGCCTATCTGCTTATTTCTTCTGCTATTCTGTTGCCCATATCTGAGGTTGACTGTGCTGGATAAGGTGATGCACCGCTTTCCATCAAATCAGTGGTCAGATAACCGTTCTTAAGTACTTTGGCAACTGCATCTTCGATACACTGTGCTGCATCATATTCTTTTAATGAGTAGCGTAACATCAGAGCAGCAGAGAGAATTTGAGCAACAGGATTTGCAATGTTCTTTCCTGCAATATCAGGTGCGGAACCACCAGCAGGCTCATAAAGACCAAAACCGCCTTCTCCAAGAGATGCTGAAGGTAGCATTCCCATTGAACCGGTTATCATTGCGCATTCATCTGAAAGAATATCTCCAAACATATTTGAGCATAGCATTACGTCAAACTGAGATGGAGCCTTAACAAGCTGCATGGTTGCGTTATCCACGTAGATGTGTTCAAGCTCAACATCTGGGTAGTCTTTTGCGATTTCGTTTACAACCTCTCTCCACAGAACAGAACTCTGAAGAACATTTGACTTATCAACAGAGGTAACTTTCTTTCTTCTCAAACGAGCTGCTTCAAAAGCGATCTTTGCAATACGTTCAATTTCAAAACGGTGATAAATTTCGGTATCGAAGGCTTTTTCCTGAGGTCCAGTGCCTTCTCTTCCCTTTGGCTGACCGAAATAAATGCCTCCAGTCAGTTCTCGAACACAAAGCATGTCAAATCCACGCATTGCGATATCTGCTCTCAATGGAGATAGTGAACCAAGTCCCTGATAAATCTTTGCCGGTCTGAAATTACAGAATAAGGAAAACTCTTTTCTTAAAGGTAGAAGAGCACCTGCTTCTGGTCTCTGTGAATTTGGGAGGTGGTTCCATTTAGGTCCGCCTACGGAACCGAATAAGATTGCGTCTGCCCATTTACAGGCTGCCATTGTCTGCTCTGGCAGAGGAGTACCGCATTCATCGATTGCACAGCCTCCAACAAGTTCTTTTTTATATTCAAGAGTAAAGCCGAATTTTTTCTGTACAGCATCAAGAACTTTTAATGCTTCTGCCATTACTTCTGGACCAATGCCGTCACCAGCCAAAACTGCAATCTTATAATTATTAGCCATTTCTATACGTTCTCCTTTTCATTCTTTTCTTCTTTAACAAGCTGGGCTCTGTAGATACTGTTACATGCTGAAATCAATGCCAGAGCTGATGACTCGATGACATCAGTTGAAAGTCCTTTTCCGTGGTAATGGCTGCCATCATAGATTACGTCCACGTCTACCTGACCCTGGGCATTCATACCTGAACCCTTTGCGGAAATCACAAAATTGTCCAGCTGAAGCTTAATGCCTGTAAGTCTTGCAATGCAGTTGAATACTGCATCAATAGGACCATTTCCTGTACCAGAGTCAGTTCTGGTTCTCTTTCCTATCTTCAGTCTAACAGTTGCAGTAGGAATGATATTCTTTCCTCCGGAAAGTACTGTCAGGTTATCAAGCTCAAACTGTGATTCTTCCTCCTGTTCATGTGAGAGAAACAGTAATGCTTCAAGATCGTAATCAAATACCTGTCCTTTACGATCTGCAAGCTTTAGGAATCTTGCATATACATCATCTAGATTGTATGAATTTTCTCTATATCCAAGTTTTTCCAGTACAGCCTTGATCATATGTCTGCCAGAGCGTGCTGTCATATGCATATTGTTTTCTTTAAAGCCAACGCTCTGTGGTGTTAGAATTTCATATGTGCTCTTGTTCTTGAGTACACCATCCTGATGAATTCCTGAACTGTGAGCGAAGGCATTTGAGCCAACAATAGCCTTATGACTTGGTACTGGTTCATTGGTAATGCCTGATACAACCTGAGATGCTCTGGCAATATTTTCGGTAACAATATTGGTATATACACCTTTCATATACTGTTCGCGAAGCTTCATTGCCATTACAACTTCCTCTAATGAGGTATTTCCGGCTCGTTCACCAAGTCCGTTTACTGTACATTCGATCTGACGAGCGCCCTCAATTACAGCTGAAAGTGAATTTGCTGTTGCCATACCCAAATCATTGTGGCAGTGAACAGAGATTGTTGCTTTATCAATGTTAGGCACTCTGTTGAATAAAGTCTTGATAATGCCACCGAACTCATATGGTAGGGTGTAACCTACGGTATCGGGGATATTGATAGTGGTGGCACCTGCCTTGATTGCATTCTCCACCATTCGGCAAAGGTGGTCTATAGGTGTTCTGCCGGCATCTTCACAAGAGAACTCTACATCATCAGTGTAGTTTCTTGCTCTTTTAACAGCTTTTACTGCCATTTCTACAACGTCGTCAAAACCTTTTTTCAGTTTATCTTTAACATGCACATCAGAGGTTGCAATAAAGGTGTGAATTCGATAGTGGTCGATTCCGTGGAGAGCCTCGTAGCAGGCGTCAATATCTTTATCCAAAGCTCTTGAAAGACCACATACTGTAGAATTTTTCACTGCAAGTCCAATCTCTCTTACAGATTGAAGATCTCCTGGAGATGAAATAGGGAAGCCTGCTTCAATAACATCAACACCCAGCTGTTCAAGGCATAGCGCAATCTGAAGTTTCTGTTTCGCTGTAAGAGACTGCTGAAGAGCCTGTTCACCGTCTCTTAGTGTTGTATCAAAAATAATGACTCGGTTTTTATCTGAAGTTCCCATATTACCGTTCCTTATTTTGCAAAATTCGTTTGTTTTGTAAAAAAATAAATTAAACAGTGTATTTTATTTTTGACATCATAACACTAGAGAATTGCAATTCAATAAAATAATACAAAAATATATTTAATAAAAAATCAACTTATTGAAATTGCTAATTAAAATAATGCAATTAGTGTTAAATATGTAATATTTTAGTGCAACATTAATATTGCAAAAATAGGTTATTTTGTAAAAAAACGTATAAATGTGACGCAGAGAAAATTATTCGCAAAAAATATGCTTTTTGTAGTGAATGAAGCTAATGGAAGTTTAGCTTATAAATCAATATATAAAAGAGTTTTGTATAATTAACTAAATAAAATATTGCAACATTGGTCACAATTTAAGTATAATTGCACGATTAGTTTTGAGGCGTGTCTATTTTTCTTTTCTTGAGCCGCGGGTTTTTGGCTCATTTATGTGTGTCTGTATAGTATTTTCAGATTAGTTAATCTATAGGTCATATAGATCATATCGTTAAGAAGGGACGCTCCTCTTTTTTCGGAGCAAAAATGTCAGAGTTAATTGAAAAAAATATCGCTACCACTGTTGGCGGCGACGAGAGTTTATTGGTTTCACAGTCTGAAGAGGCAATCGTTACATTTGACGATTTAGGCTTAAGTAAAGAAGTACTTCACGCTGTTCACGACCTTGGTTTTGAATCTCCAACCCCAATTCAGGAAAGATCAATTCCGGTTGTTCTATCTGGAAAAGATATGATTGGTCAGGCTCAGACCGGTACCGGCAAAACAGCAGCCTTCTCACTGCCAATTCTTTCTAGAATAGACTGCAAAAGAAACTGCATTCAGGCCTTAATTCTTGAGCCTACTCGTGAACTTGCAATTCAGTCAGCTGAAGCATGCCAGAGTTTTTCAAAGTATATTAAGGATTTTAGAGTTGCACCTATTTATGGTGGTGCCTCATACGAGAATCAGATCAGAACATTAAGACACGGAGCTCAGGTTGTTGTTGCAACACCAGGTCGTCTTATCGATCTGATTGAGCGCGGCAAGGTAGATCTGTCCAATCTTTCATTTATGGTTATTGATGAAGCTGATGAGATGCTTAGAATGGGCTTTATCGATGACGTGGACTGGATTTTGAGCAATACACCTGATTCAAGACAGACTGTACTTTTCTCAGCAACCATGCCTCCTGTTATCGCTAAGATTGCCAAGAATCATCTAACAGATCCTGTTGATGTGAGAATTGAGTCTAAGACTACAACAGCAACAACCGTTCATCAGAGATACTGGATTGCATCAGGAGCTCATAAAATTGATGCAATGACTCGTATTCTGGAGGTTGAGAACTACGACGCAGTAATTGTGTTCGTTAGAACCAAAACTGATGCTGAAGATGTCTCTAATAAGCTTATGGCCCGTGGTCTTGCCTGTGCTGCTTTACATGGTGATATTCCACAGCGTCAGCGTGAGAAGATTATCGACAGACTGAAGGCTGGTCAACTTGATATCATTATTGCAACGGATGTTGCAGCCCGTGGTCTGGATGTCGATAGAATCACTCACGTATTTAACTACGATATTCCTTATGATGCCGAGTCATATGTTCACCGTATCGGCAGAACAGGACGTGCCGGCAGAACTGGTGAGGCAATTTTGTTTGTATCACCTCGAGAGAGAAGAGCTCTTCGCTTGATTGAAAGAGTAACCGGTCAGAAGATTGAACCTATGCAGATGCCTTCTGTTGCCGATGTTAACAAAGCTCGTCTTGAGAACTTCAAAAATCAGGTTATGGAAACCATTGCCGAAGGCAATCTTGAAATGTATGAAGAGGTTATCTCAGAACTTCTGTCTGATGACTCAATTGAGGTTGAAACCCTGTGTGCAGCCTTAGCAAAGATGGTTCAGAAGGATGGCACTCTACTTTTAGATGATTCTAAGCCTGAGCCTCGTATGAGAACCTTTGACGATGACAATTATTCAGAAAGAGGTCAGAGAAGAGGTCTTCCATCAGCTGAAGCCGCTCCATTACGTGAGTATCCTGAGATGGCAATGGTTCGTTTCAGAGTTGCTGTTGGAAGAAAGGATGGCGTAAAACCAGGTCAGATCGTTGGTGCTATCGCTAATGAAGGTAATATCGAGTCTAAGTTTATTGGTGAGATCTCCATTTTCGATACTTTTACCACAGTAGATCTTCCAGACGGTATGCCAAAGGACACCATGCATATCCTTGCTCAGGCAAGAGTTTGTGGTAGACCTTTAGATCTGCGTTTATATACTGCAGAACCTCCTCGTTCCCGTGGTAGCAGAGATAGAAACAGAAAGGGCGGTCGCTTTGGTGAAGAAAAATTTGATCGTCAGGGACAGCATTCTGGAAGAGATTTCAAAAAATTTGAAGGAAGTTCAAGAGGATCCCGTTCTGATAGAAGAGAACGTCTTGATTTCGGCTCAGACAGAGGTCGTTTTAAGAGAGGTGATAAAGGCTCTAAATCAGGATTCAGATCTTCATTCTCAGGAAGAAGAGAAGGCTTTTAAAATCTGATATAAGACATAAATAATCCCACTAATACAGTGGGATTTTAAAACTTGGAAAAGGCCGTAAGTCCTTTTTTGTTAACCGATTCTCTTTAATTTTGCCATGTAGAAACCATCAAATCCTGATGATGGCATAATGTGTTTATCTTCTACAAGTTCAAATTTACCCTGATTGTTTTCAAGGAACTTTTCGATCTGCTTTTCATTTTCTGATGGCAGAATTGAACAGGTTGAATAAACCACGAATCCACCGACTTTAGCCATTTTGCTATATCGTTCAAGGATATCTGCCTGTATTTCTCTTAGCTCTTTTAAGTGTTCGCGACCATCTCTCCACTTTGAATCTGGCATTCTTCTGATTACACCTGTTCCTGAACAAGGAGCGTCAATCAGTACCTTATCTGCGGATTCGGTCATTCTTTTGATAACTTTAGTTGAATCAATCAGTCTTGGTTCAATATTAAAGGCTCCTGCTCTCTTTGCTCTCTTTTTCAGATCCTCAAGTTTCCATCCTTCGGTGTCCATGGCAACGATAACACCTTTACCTTCCATGGATGCTGCAAGCTGGAGAGTTTTACCTCCTGAGCCTGCGCAGGCATCAATAACCCTTTCTCCACTCTTGGCATCGACAAACTGTCCAATCAGCTGAGAACCGGCATCCTGCTGCTCGAATAAACCTTCCTTAAAGGACTTTGTTCTGAATAGTGCAGAATTTGAGGTCACTTCCAAAGCAAGAGGTACTCCTGCTACAGATTTTGTAACAACCCCTTCTTCTGTCAGTTTATGAGCAAGCTCATCACGAGTTCCCTTGATAGTGTTGGTTCTGATGTAGCGATGAGATTCACCTCCCAAAGCTTTACGTTCCTCATCCCATTTAGCTTTTAATTCAGAGTAGCCAAGTTCCTGTAACCACAGAGGACAGCCATCATTGTATAAAGGATCGTCTTTAGCTTCTGCGATACGTTTTTTTAAACCTCTTCGATCAAATCCCTCTTCCCCCTCAAGTTCAGGAAGCGGCCAGTCTTTGTATGCACAGTAGGCAAAGGTAAGTCTGCCAACATGTCGTTCAAAATCGGAAGGTCTCTTTAAATTAGACACAAAGGCAAATAAAGATAGTCTTGAGAACATAAAGTTAATCTGTTTAATCAGGAATCCCTGTTCGACAGGATCAATTTTTACCTTGTTAAACCAGAACGCATAGGCTCTATCCAGAGAGTTGTGCATTACAAGTACATCCTCAAGAATTGAGGTTACAAGTCTTAACTGGAATTCGGAAAAACCTTTGCGTTTTACATGTTCTGTATGTGCCTGAGTATCAGCAAGTCTACTTTCTTCTCTCAATCTTGTTTTATCTGTATTTCTTGGTTTGAATGAGGCTCTCTTGTTATCGCTGTTTCTTGCAAAATCCTTCTTGCCTGAGAATTTTCTGTCCTTTTTGAATTCGGTCTGATTATCCTTTTGATTATTTGAGTGTGCTACAGTTTTATTTTTGTTTTTATAACTTGCAGAAGTTTTTCTGCTTTCTTTCTTTTCAAATGTCATAATGACCTCTCAATTCTTATTTAGCACGCTTGTTTTTCTTTAGTCCGTAACCAGATTCCTTTAAGGTGAATCCTTCTCTGTTTAACCATACATCAAGTCCGTTTCTTACGTTGCCTGCAACTATTGCAGCAGCGGCACTTGCACTTTTGAACTTGAGATCTTTTGCAAAAATAAAACAGTTATTTACAGGATCTAATTCCAATGTCCCGTCAGAAAGCAAAGCTTCTCTTATATTGCTGATATTCTGTGGTACTGATTCGACTGGCTGTAGAACTGCCTGAGAACCTTTTAATACCACAAAATGAGGTTTGCTTCGTGTCCCTTCAGGGTATCCTTTTGCACTTATGTTTCTGATACTGAATGTATAAATTTCGTGAGCTCCCAAAGGTGCGGTGTTTTTTACAAGCTCACGCAGGGCAATCAGCTGGTTATATACGTTGATAGGCAAAATAGCGTGTGTTTTCTTGCCCTGAAGATCTGTTATAAAACTTACTTCTTTTTCTGCCATAAATAGATGCTGATTATTATTACGTTATTTATGACAATTTTATCATAGAAAAGGGACTGCATAGGCAGTCCCTTCTGTTAATAATGTGATTTTTCGTAGCTTATTGACGATATGTCTTTAAGAAATGTTCAAGTCGATCACAGGCATCATTAATGATGTCAATTGAAGGCAGGAATACCATTCTGAAATGGTTTGGCTCTGGCCAGTTGAATCCTGTACCCTGAACAATCAGCATTTTTTCCTGACGTAGCAGATCCATAGCGAATTTCTGATCATCTTTAATATTGAACTTCTTGTCAATCTTAGGGAACATGTATAGTGCACCGTGAGGTTTTACAACTGAAATTCCATCAATGGAGTTCAGTCTCTCATACATTGCTGCTCTCTGCTGATATAGACGTCCGCCTGGAATAATCAGCTCGTTGATACTCTGATATCCACCTAAAGCGGTCTGAATGGCATGCTGCAGAGGAACGTTGGCACATAGTCTCATTGCCATCATGATCTTGATTCCATCCAGGAAGCCCTTATTTCTCTTCTCTGGACCAGTAATCAGAATCCAGCCCATTCTGAAACCACATGCACGGTATACCTTTGAAAGACCATTGAATGTTACAATTGTAACGTCATCTGCAAGGGTGCAGATACTTCTGTGGGCAACATCATCATATAAGATCTTGTCGTAGATTTCGTCAGCAAAAATAACTAAATCATTCTGTCTTGCAAACTCAACAATTTCCTGAAGAATTGGAGTAGGGTAAACTGCACCGGTTGGGTTATTTGGGTTGATTAGAACGATACCTACAGTTCTTGAGCTTAATTTCTTTTTCATATCTTCAAGATCTGGATACCAATTAGCCTGTTCATCACACATGTAGTGAACAGCCTTACCTCCGGCAAGATTGATTGCTGCAGTCCATAGAGGATAATCTGGGGCAGGAACTAACACCTCGTCACCATTGTTTAGCAGTGCGTTCATGGTCATGGTGATAAGCTCTGATGCGCCATTTCCAATAAAGATATCATCAGCATCAACGTTTTTCAGTCCTTTCTGCTGATAGTACTGAGCAATAGCCTTACGGGCAGAGAAAATTCCGTTTGATTCGCAGTAGCCCTGAGAGTTTGGAATATTTCTGATTACATCACGGACTACTTCTTCTGGCGCCTCAAAACCAAATGGCGCGGTGTTACCGATGTTTAATTTGAGGATTCTCTGTCCTTCTTCTTCCATTCTTAAAGCTTCTTGATGGATTTTTCCTCGGATGTCATAACAAACATTATCAAGTTTGTGAGATTTTTGTAG
Organism: uncultured Succinivibrio sp.; assembly: GCF_902756765.1. Lineage (NCBI taxonomy): Bacteria > Pseudomonadati > Pseudomonadota > Gammaproteobacteria > Aeromonadales > Succinivibrionaceae > Succinivibrio > uncultured Succinivibrio sp. The sequence goes on from NZ_CACVSS010000007.1 coordinate 13,736, forward strand.
TAATTTCATATTAAGTTTTTACACCGTATTTATTATTGGTTTTGAGTAAACTTGATTTTACAACATAAAGCCCTTTTAGTGAACATGAAGCTCACGGGGCTTAAAAATAATATTAGTTAGATCAGAAATCTCTTCCCATAACTTTCTCATCATAAATCTGCTCTAGTACATAACGTTCATAGCCTAAATGAGGAGAAGCGATCTTGTGATATTTAACCAAATCTCTGGTTTTCTGATCGTATGACAGAGAATTTGTATAGAACACAAATGGAACTCTAGTGCCGGATTTTGTTCTCATAAATCCCATGAGATTTGAAACATTCTGTAGTGAACCGGTTTTGGCGGTAACGTTCTTTCCCAGAGGAGGATTCTTTGTTGAAGCTCTCCAGTGAAGTGTTCCAGATTCATCTGCAACAGGTAGCAGTTTGATAAAACCGATTTTGTCATCGTTAAGATTGATGAATTCAAGAATTTCCAGCATTTTGTGAGGTGTTACCAGGTTGTGAGGAGACAATCCGTTGCCGTCAACAATGTAGGTGTTTCCTAGATTGATATTGGCATATTTCTGAAGAACTGCTCTTAAGGCTCTGGTAGTACGAGGATAAGTTGCAGGTAGCTTATAGAATTCTGCTCCAACGGTTTTTGCGATAGCATCTGCATATAGGTTATTTGAACGGTACAGCATATATTTTACCAGCTCTGACATAGGCTTTGATTCAATTGAGCCTACGGTTGTGTATCCATCTTGTGGCGAACGTGCGATTTTTATGGATTTAACTCTGATTCCTTTTTCCTTTAGGATCTGGTCAGTCCAGTCAACTGCCCACTGATCAGGATCAGATACTGATAAAGATAATGGCCAGGGCTGATTCTTTCCTATAACTGGTACACATCCTGTTATGTGGTACTGATTTTTCATATAAAGGTTGGCTTCGAGTTCACAGTTGCCGCCGTAGTTAGACTGTTTAACTCCGATAGCATCTGACTGAATGGATATTGGACTTGCAGAAGTCAGCTTTGCAGTTGCTATCTCTCCAATTCCATTTGGCTGGAGCTGGGCAAACACACAGTTTCTGTTGATGATTGCGGTGCTGGCAGGAGAGGTAAAACAGATTGGAAGATCATTCCATGACCAGCCTTCACCCTTGGACATACCTGCAAACTTACTTACATCGATAATAACATCCCCTGTGATCTGTTTGACTCTTGCAGTGGCAAGGGTATTTAAGAGGGTTCTGTATGACTGAGTTGTGAAGCTAGGATCCCCGTCGAATTTAATTAGGACATTTCCCTGCAGAACTCCATTGCTGTCTACCTTGATATTACCCTGTGAGCTTACTAGTCTCGTTGAAACTTCAAGATTTGTTTTGAAGCGGTAATCGTGTCCTAAATACAGAATTGCAGCTAGTCCTGTTATCACCTTTAAGGTTGAGGCAGGATGCATGTAGGTATCTATATTTTGTCCATAAATATTGTTGTCATTTGGTCTTAAATACGCAACACCGATCTGAGAGCCAGGAATTGGATTTGGAGTAGATTTTATAGCTATGGATGAAGATGAATATAGGAGCACTGATGCTGCTAGTAATTTTAAATATTTGTTCATTTTTTTTCGTAAGTTAAGTTATCTAATGTACTAGCGGAGAATTATACACTAAATAATGGTTCTAAGAGGCGGTTTTAAACGGCATATCACAGTGTTTGTGACGCATTGGCGGTCGTTGTGTTTAAAATATGATAAAATCTCTGCAGTTTTTATAAATACGCTCATTAAAGGAGATATTTTTCATGATTATCGAGCCAAAGGCACGTGGTTTTATCTGTGTTACAACTCATCCAACAGGTTGTGATTTAAACGTAAAAGATCAGATTGAATTAGTTAAAAAGAAAGGTCCTGTAGCAAACGGTCCTAAGAAAGTTTTAGTAATCGGTGCTTCAACTGGTTATGGTTTGGCTTCACGTATCAGTGCCGCATTTGGCTCTAACGCTGCTACTTTAGGTGTATTTTTTGAGAAGCCTGGTTCAGAGAAGAGACCTGGTTCTGCAGGCTGGTACAATACCTGTGCATTTACAAAATATGCAAAGGAAGCTGGATTATATGCAAAGAACATTAATGGTGATGCCTTCTCTGATGAGTGTCGTAATAAGGCTATTGAGATTATTAAGGAAGACCTTGGTAAGGTTGACCTTGTTGTATATTCTCTAGCTGCCCCTGTTCGAAAGATGCCTCAGACAGGTGAAGTTGTTCGTTCTTCACTAAAGCCAATCGGACAGACCTACACCTCAACAGCAATTGACACCAATAAAAATGAGATTATCACAGCATCTCTAGAGCCTGCAACTCAGGAAGAGATTGAGAATACCGTAAAGGTTATGGGCGGACAGGACTGGGAACTGTGGATAGAGGCTCTTAAGAATGCAGATGTTCTGGCAGAAGGATGCAAGACTGTTGCATACAGCTATATCGGAACAGAAATTACATGGCCAATCTACTGGCATGGTGCTTTAGGTAAAGCCAAAGAAGATCTTGATAGAGCAGCCAAGGCAAACTCAGAGCGATTAGCTTCTGTTGGCGGTGAGGCAAAGGTTGCTGTTCTTAAGAGTGTTGTAACTCAGGCTTCATCAGCTATTCCTGTAATGCCTTTATATATTTCTCTTTGCTTCAAGGTTATGAGAGAGCAGGGCATTTACGAATCAGTAATCGAGCATATCTACAGAATGTTCTCTGAAATCTATTCAAAGAAAGTAGAAATTGATGATATGAACCGTATCCGTATGGACTCATGGGAGCTTCGTGATTCTGTTCAGAGCAAGTGCAAGGAATTATGGCCTAAGGTAACAACAGAGAATCTGTTTGAGATGTCAGACTATGCTGACTACAAGAAACAGTTCCTACAGCTGTTCGGTTTCGATGTGGAAGGTGTTGATTACGCAGCAGACGTAAATCCAGATGTTCCAATGGATAACCTTGAGAATATGCTTTAATTCTAAGAAAGAGAGTTTCTTTAAAAATAAAAATGCCAGCAGTATAGTACGACGCTGGCATTATTTTTGACTCCTAATCGAAGAAGCTAAACTCTGCTCAGATATGAGGTAACAGTATTCTGCATTAGAGTTGCAATAGTCATAGGTCCTACGCCGCCAGGGACAGGTGTAATGTAGGCTGCGTGCTGAGATGCCTTCTCAAAATCCACATCACCACATAATTTTCCGTCTGGCAGTCTGTTGATACCGACATCAATCACTGTAGCCCCGTCTTTTACCAGATCTCCATCTAGGAATTTAGCCTTTCCAACAGCTACAACCAGAATATCTGCATTCTTAATCAGAGCCTTCTGATCTTCAGGCTTAGAGAATCTGTGGGTAACTGTTGTTGTACAACCTGCCAACAGTAGTTCAAGAGCCATTGGTCTGCCTACGATATTAGAGGCTCCTACAACTACGGCATTTAATCCTTTGAGATCATCTCCAAGGGTTTTCCTTAGAAGGGTCATGATGCCATGAGGAGTGCAGGCACAGATGTACGGAATTCTCTGGACAAGACGTCCGACATTGTATGGGTGGAAACCATCTACATCCTTTTCAGAGGAGATTAGTTCAACAATTCTTGATTCATCCAAATGTGCAGGGAGAGGGAACTGAACTAATATTCCATCGACTTCTGGATTATTGTTCAGTTCTTCAATTAGAGCATCCAGCTCTGCCTGAGAGGTGCTTTCAGGAAGATCGTATGCAAAGGATTTGATTCCAACATCTTCACAGGCTTTTCTTTTATTTCTGACATAAACCTGAGAGGCAGGATCAGAACCAACAAGAACGACTGCCAAACCAGGACGGCGGAAACCTTTTTCAACCTTAGCGTCTACAGTTTTTCTGAGTTCTTCTCTTAACTGTTTTGCAATGTTCTTACCGTCAATGATTTGGGCTGTCATTTATTTCTCCTCGATAAACTGCGATTGTTCAGGGGCTGTTTCTTCAATCTGCTGTACAACCTGAGTTTGAGAAACCTTAGTGTAGTAAGTTATTCCTTTGTACAGCATGTTTGCGCTAATTATAAACAAAGCTACAGCAAAAATGCGTTTTAATGTTACAGGAGCTATTTTTTTACCAATATTGACTCCAAGTGGTGCACAGAAATAAGAAATTGGAACAACACATACTGCAGCTAGAACATTCACAAGACCAAATGTTCCTAAAGGAGCACCTGCTGGAGTAGAGTTTAGATTGGTGAAAAGCATCAGTAGAGCTCCAGGAACACAGACAAATAGTGATACTGCGGAGGAAGTTCCAATTGACTTATGTGGAGGTACAGAACAGGCATTTAATACAGGTACTGTGAGGGTACCGCCACCGATTCCCAGCATTGATGAGAAACATGCAATACAGAAGGCAATGCAGTTTTGACCAAATTTTCCTGGAAGACTGTCAAATGCAGGTTTTGCCTTTGCTCTGAATAGAGTATTGATTGAGTTTAAAATCATCACGCCGCCAAACAGAATTGTCAGCCATGCTCCACCTAGGAATTTAGAAATCATGATTCCTACAAATACACCAACTAGCATTGCGACTGACCATGCTTTTATAACATTTATATCGGTGTTACCTTTTTTATTCTGGGATCTTGCTGCAGATATAGATGTGGGGATCATACACAGCAGGGAAGTTCCGGTTGCAATGATTACTGCAACACTCAGTGGAGCCTTAAAGAAAACAGTAAATACAAAGGTAAAGCAAGGAACGAAGATGATTCCTCCTCCAACACCAAGTAATCCTGCTAAAAATCCTGCCACAACACCACATAAAGCAAGAATAATAACTGTTTCAATTAGTTCATATAGGGGAATACCTAAAATCATTTTCCCTCCTTTTATTTATCAATAACTAAAAAAACAAGGCTATTTTACAGTAATTTAATAATGATGATTAAAAGAGTTGTGTATTAAGAGATTTTTTTTGAGAAAACTGGAAAAGTATTGTTACTACGAATTGCGTCTGGGGTCGGTATTAGATCCGATATAAATGACGTTTATCTTATATTGATAGAAAGAGGAAAGTTAAAAATGAGAAAAAAGTCAAAATTTTTGTTGACGTACTCATATCTCTCTTGTATCATATCACACCGTTAAATCACTTCAGCGTTATGAAGTGTGGTGTTAGGTTTAGTCCTAATTTCCTTACCTTTGCGTCCTTAGCTCAGTTGGATAGAGCAACAGCCTTCTAAGCTGTGGGTCAGAGGTTCGATTCCTCTAGGACGCGCCAACGCTCAATGATTTAATACAATGGTGGCTATAGCTCAGTTGGTAGAGTCCCGGATTGTGATTCCGGTTGTCGAGGGTTCGAGCCCCTCTAGCCACCCCATCTTAAGCACTGATTTTGCGGGAGTGGCGAAATTGGTAGACGCACCAGATTTAGGTTCTGGCGCCTTCGGTGTAAGAGTTCGAGTCTCTTCTCCCGCACCATCCAGGTGTTTCGGTTCTTAAGATTCTTCAAAGTTACAATTTTGCGGGAGTGGCGAAATTGGTAGACGCACCAGATTTAGGTTCTGGCGCCTATGGTGTAAGAGTTCGAGTCTCTTCTCCCGCACCATCCTTAATTTCCCTTTTTTATTCTAAATATTAAGAAGCAAACTTCTTTTCATTTCTAATTTGTGTATTTGATTTTTGACACTATTGTCTGCAGATTTTGTTTGGTCATCTGTGGGTTTAGTACATCAACAAGTGTGTCAAAACTCAGATAGACCATCTCATCTATACAGTCCTTTAGCGAAATCTTTCTATATGTAAGCTCAATGTTATGGAGTCTAGGATCGGATTGTGCCTTTAATCTTTCTTTTATACTCTCAAGTGTATCGAGATGTTCTTTAAAACAGTTTCCGGTAATAATGACATTTGACAGATTATAAATTGGAGCCATTACACTGATCGCAAAATACAGTGCATCCTCTGTATATTCTCCGTAGTTTCCAAGTGATTTTTCAAAGCCGTGAGGATAGGGCAGGTGAGAGCACTCTGGGAATGAACAGTTTTTACCAAGCTGAATTTCTCCATTAAGAAATATTCCCAGAGCAACAGATCCTTCTCCGTTGTTAATAACGAGCGCGTTCTCCGTGTCGATTTCTGAACTGTTTTTTAATTTTAGAAGGGTTCCATAGGCAAAATTGTAAATAAAGGTTCTTATTTTTGTCTGTTTGTACACAATCTGGCCTAAAAGAATATTCTCGTCAGTAAGATTATTGTTTCTGTACATGACACCTTTCTCTCCCTGCTCAACCGTGGCATGAGTTGCAATCACAATTGATTTAATGAGAGCTCTGCTTATAAAACAGTTTTTGGTTAGGGTATCAACAGCAACATCTATGGTTTTTGCAAACTCTTTTGCACTCTCCACATGAGGCAGAGTAACTGCTGCCAGTTCTCTTTTGTGCCCGAAAACATAGACATGTGCAGAAAAATCAGACCTAGTATGAATAATAAGTACTGTACAGTACTGCATATTATCTGATATCTTCAGGATCTGTCTTGGTCTACCTAGATTGTTTTTGTAGTCTGTATCTTCGTGTTTATCGATAAGTTTTGCTTCAAGCAGGTTATTGGTAAGCTTGTGAATCTGTGCTTTGCTCAGGTTTAGTATTTTACATAATACAACCTGAGATGAAGGCTGACGGTGAAGTATTTTAAGTATATTCTGAAGATTGTTGGATGGCATAAAATACCTCTGGCTCAGTCATATTGCAAAAATAATCAGACAGTCATGATATGTTACCTGTCTGCTGTCTAGTATTGTTTTTTTTGTATGTTAGATTGTTCGGAATCAGTGCTGTTTGTTCTGTTCTTCTGAATTAGGATAACAGCCTAAAACCTTTAATGAGGATGTGAATGGTTTTACATCTTCAAGAATATCCTGCATCTCTGGTGAAGACAGATTTCCTTCGATATCCGCAAAGAATATCTCCTCCCAGGTTTCCTTATTTTTATCAAGTCTTGGTCTTGAAATAATCTTTGTTACATTCATCTGATGCTTTGATATTTCATTTAGAACAGAGATCAGTGATCCAGGGGTATATTTCTGAACCCCAAAGGATAGAGAGGTTTTGGCTGGAATTGTTGATGGTACAACTATAGGCGTCATTGATATTACAATGAATCTTGTATAGTTGTTGGTATTATTTGCAATGTTATCAACAATTGGAACAAGATTGTAATAACTTGCCGCCATGTGAGATCCAATTGCAACATGGTGAGGTGAGTTCATATCTCTGATGATATTCATTGCCTCGGAGGTTGCTTTTGTATAGTGAATAGTGGCCTTTGGAAGAATATCTTTTAACCAGTTTGAACATTGGGCAACTGGCTGTGGATGAGAATATACGTCAGTTATATCTTCAAGTTTTGCAGTCGTATTACCAAGAATAGCGTGATCAATCGGAACAAAAAGTTCACCGACAATTGAGGCTGTAGTATTCTGTATAACATCAAGTACGTCGTTAATTGATCCTGAACTTGAGTTTTCAATTGGAAGAACTCCAAATTCAACTTTGCCTGTTTCAACCTGTCCAACTATCTGTTCAAAAGTATCACATCCGCTTGCTGTGATTTTTCCTTTAAAACCATCTAAAAACCGCATAGCTGCAACGTGAGAATAGCTACCGGTTGAACCTAAATGGGCTATCGAAGTATCTCTTACGATGGTAGAACTGTTTGCTTTTGCAATAATGTGCTGCTGTTCAACTGAACAGGTGTTTTTCATGATCAATTTATAAAGATCGGAAATATAGGACGCAGGAAGACCGTGTTCTTTTGCCTGTTCTCTAAGTTTCTGCAGCTTTATATGTTCACGAGATGTATCTGTGATACTTTGATTGTGTGATAACTTGTATTCTGCAATATCCTTAGCTACGTCCATTCTTTTTTCAAGAAGATCCAGAATCTGTCTGTCAATGCTGTCTATATCATCTCTACACTGCAGTAAATCTCGCATGATCATCCTTATTTTGATTAACTTTTTTTGTATTTTACAACAAAAAAAATGCAGACATAGTGTCTGCATTAATTTGATCGATTTTTTTACTCTTTCTTTGAAAGAAGTTTAAGAATTTCAATGTAAAGCCAGCAGATAGTTACCAGCAGAGAGAATGCATTGTAGTATTCAAAGTGCTTTGGTAAGCCCTCGTCAACAGCAATCTGGATGTTCTCAAAATCAAGAATCAGGCTGAATGCTGCAACTGTGCAGACAATTAGTGAAACGATAATTGAAATTGGTCCTGTCTGTGGGATTAGGCTGCCTCCAAATAATGAGAATACAATCTGAATGATGTAAAGTACAAAAATACCAGTAACAGCACCAGTGATGATTGACTTGAATCTCTGGGTTGGAACAACAATCTTGTACTTCCATAAAAATAGCATTGTCATAACAACTACAAAAGTTGACATTACAGCAGTGGTTACGATGCCAGGGTACTGGAATTCAAATACACCTGATAGAGTTCCTAGTGCGCCACCCTCAAGAACAGCGTAGATTGGAGCTGTAATAGGAGCAACATTTGGTTTAAAAATGGTTATAAATGCAACGATCAGGGCTCCAAAAATTGAGCCGTACATGAGCAGTGATGAAATTCCCTGTCCACTGTATATCTGTGCTAAGGTATAGTTCATTGCCAGATAGCCAACAACCATGGTAAGTCCAACCAGCAGAATTGATTTTGTGGTTGTACCAGAAATGGTAGCACCTGCTTCTACACCTCCGAAGTTATAAACACCGGCAGCGTTTCTCATTGCAGAAATTGCTGGATTAGATGACTGCATTATATTCTCCTTAACTTAATGGTCATATTTTATATATGCGGATCTTTTTTGTGTTTTTAAAGTATGCATGTTTATTTTATTTTGAAATTATACAGAATTAAAGATTTCCCATTATACTTATAATCGATTTTTGTGAGTTAGAGTTACTAAGGAATATCTATGAGCAACTGGAAAGATATAATTGGTCCATTGAAAAAAACTGATGCCTTCATTCATGCTTATAATTATCAGAAACTGCAGCGTCAGAAAGGAATAAATGTTTTTCCTCCTCAGAAAGATCTGTTCAATGCTTTTAGCTATACCCCATTTTCAAAACTAAAGGTTGTCATTATTGGCCAGGATCCATATCACGAAAAAGGTCAGGCGATGGGACTGAGTTTTTCGGTTCCTGTTGGAACTCCTATTCCTCCAAGTCTAAGAAACATCTACAGGGAACTTCAGTCCGATATCCCTGGTTTTGAGATCCCTAATCACGGCAATCTAATTCCATGGGCAAGACAAGGTGTTCTGTTGCTAAATGCGGTGCTGAGCGTTGACGAGAATATGGCTGGATCTCATAGAGGTATCGGATGGGAGGAGTTTACAGATGATGTCATTATGACATTAAATGAGAAATGCGATAACCTGGTTTTTATCCTGTGGGGAGGATATGCTCAGAAAAAAGGCTCCAGGATTGATCCTTCAAAGCACCTGATTCTTACTGGCGCTCATCCTAGTCCTCTATCAGCTAACAGAGGAGGGTTCTTTGGTAATCATTACTTTTCAAGAACCAATCAGTATCTTCTATCAAAGTATATCTCTCCAATTGACTGGAGATTACCTCTTTTTCTGGATGGTTCAGAGGAACTTTGAGAACGGTTTTTTATTGAAATATTATAAAAGCTCAAACGATGATTTTTATAAAAACATTGTTTATATGCTTTATTATCATAGTAATTTATTGCCTTTTATTATCAGAGATCTTTAAATAGTTAAAATTATTAAAACGTTTTCGTGAAAATTTTACAGTATACTAAATTATCTTTTTTCTTTTTTTATCTCCGACAGTTAGCATTTGGTTGGTATTTGTAATCATCCCTTTCAATGTGATTTGTATATTTTTGTCAAAAAATATATAGACAAATTTTCTTTATAATCTGAATATTTTTATATAAATACAAAAATCAAAAAAGTGTCATTATCTCTGTAAATTAAAAAATAAATCTTATATTACAAATAGTTAATATAAAATTTATAAGCTAAGTTTAGACCAAAAAATTTTATGTGAAATTGAGAAAATCTTACTTTTATTTAAGTAAAATGTGACGAATGTCGCTAAATTGAGTTTTCGTTTTTGATAACATGATCACGCTATGTAGTTTAGATGGTTTCTTCCCCAAATTGAACCATCCAAGATGATAGCTTTCATAAAGGTGAATTGATGGATGAGTATCTAAAATGGTACTCATCCTTTTCTATTTTAATAGATTACGAATCTCTCTAACTATATTCTCAATACCCCTCTCTTTGATAAAGTTTCTGCAGTTTTTCTCGAATGCATCATAGTTATGGATAAGCTTGTCAAGTTTATCTTTAATATGCTTTGGGTTGTTCAGGTCGGTTACTGTCGCACATTCTCCAAGGTTATATTTTTCAACAATACCTTTGCAGGTTCCAGCCTGGTTATCTGCTATTTCAACATTGACAGATGGAAGTCCTGCCACAATTCTTTCTCTGAACATTCCACCGCAGGCTCCTATAGCTAGATCCATATTAGAGAATACCTGTGGGAGGTTGTCTGAATTTCTGATAAGTGTGATTTGACTGTTATTGGAAAGTATCTCTTTGATGTCATTATAATCAGGATTGGAAAGCCCACTGATGATCGTAAATACATATTTCTTATATAGTTCACCGTTAATGATAGCTTTTGCTACAAGTTTACATCCATGAACGGGATCTGCACCTCCGAAATTGACAAGAACTCTTGGGTGGGAGTAGGGATTTTGGGTTTTCTTAATTTCAAAGAAGTCTTTTTTTATAAAGTTGTATTTATAACCTAGGCACAGTCTGCAGTCAGGAGGTACTAGCTCCTTATATCTGGTTCTGCCTTCAGACTGATCTATCAGCAGATGACATTTATGGCGACGATTCTCAAGATCATCAATGACTACAACTTTTGCCTTTTCATAGATAGGACTCTCAAATTCTTCATCTAGAAAGTAATGATCAACTATGACAAGATCTGGATTAAGGGAAAGAACTGCACTAGACAGTCTGTCTTTATTGGTTACGATTATATCCTGATACTCTTTACACTGTGGTATAAGTTCTTCTGAAAGAGAATCTGCACAAAGATATAGATTGTAATCATTAAAATAAGGCAGTAAGCCTTTTACTCTCATAAGATGACCGGTTCCGATTTGGGAATCTGCCTTAAGAACGACCACAAGTTTTTTATTCATAATTCAGATCGTTAACTGCTTTTGCCATAGCACATGCCATTTTCCAGTCTTCAGGGGTATCTATATCAATAACCCGATATCTTGGCATGATAAAAGGTCTTGTTGTTTTTACAGAATTCTTTTCAATGGCTTCTTTTGAATAGAAATAAAAGAGTCCGCAATCCTGATAGCATTTCTGCAGATCCTGTGAGCGCCGAGGGGCGAATTCCGGCTCACGGTAATTGAGATAACCATTTTGGTCTATTATCTGTGCTCTTTGAATTGGGAAAGAAAACTCACATACAGACATGACACAGTCACATCTGTTGTTTGTAAAATCTTTGTAGGCATGTGCTAAATGCTCTGCTGTCAGTAATGGAGCTGTTGCATATATGCAGCAGATTGCTTCAATTTCAGGATCGATTGTCTGTATTTTTTTGAAAGCGTCTACGGTAACAGGGAATGTTCCCGTGAAATCATCTGCAAGAGACTTGTCTCTTATAAATGGAACCTTTGCTCCATACTTTTCTGAAATCTCTGCAATCTCGGGATCATCCGTAGATACAATTACATCTTTAAAAATACCGCTATTAAGGGCGGCCTGAATTGGATAAGAAATTAAAGGCCTTCCCAAGAAATCCTTTACATTCTTATGGGGAATCCTTTTTGAACCACCTCTGGCAGGAATACAGGCATAAATACTCATCTAAATCTTCTTCTCATCAATCAACCCCAACAGAGTGGCAGCACACATCTGCAGATCAAGTCTTTTTAATTTTGGATAAAGAGGAAGTGAAAGAGTTCTTTCAAAGAAATACTCTGCCCCTGGAAGCGTAGGGTAGTTCTTTATACTCTGATAGTATGGATGCTTATAGATAGGCAGATAATGAACCTGAACGCATATACCACGATGTCTTAATGTGTTGTATACATAATCACGTTTGCCAAAAGGAATACCTACCTGATAAAGATGCCAGGAGCTTATAGAGTTTTCGGTATCAGCAACCGGCAGGGTAAGATTTTTATCCGCTGAAAGTAATTCTTCCCAGTCCTTCGCAAACTCTCGCCTTCTGGCAAGAAAATCATCAACCTTTGATAGCTGAGATATTCCTAGTGCTGCATGGACATCAGACATACGATAGTTGAATCCTAGATACTGCATCTCATAATAATAGTTTGGTCTGCTTTGATCTGTCATATAAATTGAATCTCGTTCTATTCCGTGGCTGGAAAAGAGTCGCATTTTTCTGTACAGTTCTTCATTGTTGGTCAGACACATTCCACCTTCTGCGGTAGTGATGATTTTTACCGGATGAAAGCTGAAGACTGTTATATCAGAATAGAAGCAGTCTCCTATTTTATGTCCTTTATAAACAGCGCCAAGGGCATGAGCTGCATCCTCTATCAGATAGAATCCATATTTGAGTTTTAATGCGTATATTTTCTCAAGATCCACAGGCCTTCCTGAAAGATGGACTGCTACTACCACTTTAGGTAGGCGATTCTGCTTTTCTGCTTCTATAAGCATTTCTTCCAGATGATTAACATCAAGATTTCCGGTGTATTTATCTGTATCAATAAAATCCACCTCGGCTCCAAGATAACGGGCGCAGTTAGCTGAAGCAACAAAGCTAATGGCACTTACAAAGACACGGTCTGATGATTTTACCCCTAAGGCAAGCATTGCAATATGCAGGGCAGATGTACAGGAATTTACTGCAACAGCATAGCCTGCGTTAACATAGGCTGCGGTCTGTTCTTCAAAATCACTAACGGCCGGTCCACAGGTAAGATAAGGAGAGCGAAGAACACTATTTACGGCATCTATATCATCATCTTCAATTGTCTGAGTGCTGTAAGGGATCATTTTATCTAGACCTTCTTTAGAAATTCTCTAATCTGTTCTATATCCATGTAGTCAGGATTGGTGTGAGAATTGTATTCAAAATTTCTAATTACAGGCCATCCTTTTTCGCCTAACTCTGTAGTCAGGTATCTAAGTGGACCTGAATTTGAGAAGGTGACGATCGAAGGTCTGATGATAAAGAAATCATCAAACTCGATTACATGCTGAAAATCATCTCTGGCACACATCAGTTCATGAATTTTTTCTCCTGGTCTTACACCAATTTCCTTTTGCGGAATCTCAGGTGCAATTGCTGTAGCCAGATCTGTAATTCTGATGGATGGAATCTTTGGTACAAAGATTTCTCCTCCATGCATTCTTAAAAGACTGGTGAGAACGAACTCAACGCCCTGTTCCAGAGAAATCCAGAACCTAGTCATTTCCATATCTGTAATAGGAATAAATTCTGCATTTTGTTCTTTTAGTTTTCTGAAGAAAGGAACAACACTGCCTCTAGAACCAGAAACATTTCCGTAACGTACAACTGCAAATCTGGTTTTACCTTCTCCTACAAGATTGTTAGCTGCAGTGAAAAGCTTATCTGAACAGAGCTTTGTGGCTCCGTAAAGATTAATTGGATTGGCAGCTTTATCAGTGGAAAGCGCTATAACCTTTTGAATGCTGTTTGTCATAGCAGCTTCAATTACGTTGTTGGCTCCGTTGATATTGGTTTTTATGCATTCCATTGGATTGTATTCTGCAGCTGGTACCTGTTTTAGAGCTGCAGCGTGAATAACGATATCAACGCCTTTCATTGCCAGCTTTAATCTCTCGAGGTCTCTGACATCGCCGATAAAGAAACGGAGTTTCTGTGAGTATTCTGAAAGGCGTTGGGACATTTCATACTGTTTTAGTTCATCGCGAGAATAGATTATAACTTTCTTCACGCTGTAGTCTTTAATGACCTTATCAACGAACTTATTACCAAAGGAACCTGTACCGCCGGTAATTAAAATAGTTTTGTTTTTTAAGAATTCTTCCAATTCCTTATTATATTTCATTTAAACGTATTTCCTTTAGTTTGCAGCGGCAATTCCGTATTTCTTCATTTTCTCAACTAGAGTTGTTCTTCTTAATCCAAGGACCTCTGATGCTTTTGCAACAACACCGTTGCTCTGACTTAATGCCTGTTTGATCATACTGATTTCAATGCTTGCAACCATATCTTTAAGATTGATTCCTTCTGGAGACAGCGTAGGCATGAAGGCCTGAGCCATATCTCTTTCGCCTTCAATTACAGGTAAAGGAGGCAGATCAATTGGTCTGTTGTCATTATCTTCAAAGAATCCTTCTTCCTGAAGCTCGTCTCCCTGAAGAGGAACAGAGAAGTTATCCAAAAGGGCCATTCTCTCCTCATAAGGATCGTCCTCAAGTTTTCCTCCTCTATAGGTTAAAGGCAGATCTGGAACATCTACGATTTCATTGGGGTGAAGGATCAATAGTCTTTCAACTATATTTGACAGTTCTCTGACATTTCCTGGCCAAGGACATGACATCAGCTGAAGCATTGCTCTCTGCGTAAATCGTACCGTTGCTTTTTGAATTTTGCTGTGACGATTAACCAATTCCTGAACTAAAAGCGGAATATCGTCAGTACGCTCTCGTAGAGGAGGTGTTTCAATAGGGAACACATTGAGTCTGTAGAACAGGTCCTGGCGGAAAGTTTTTTCTGCAACCATCTTCTCAAGATTCTGATGTGTTGCTGCAATGATTCTTACATTAGATTTGATGGGCTTGTTGGAGCCGACTCTTTCAAACTGTCTTTCCTGAAGAACTCTCAGCAGTTTTACCTGCATCTGAAACGGCATATCTCCTATTTCATCAAGAAATATGGTCCCTCCTTCAGCAAGCTCGAATCTTCCCTCATGGGCGCTGATTGCTCCTGTAAATGCGCCTTTCTCATGGCCGAACAGTTCTGATTCAAGCAGTTCGGCAGGAATAGCTCCGCAGTTTACTGGCACAAAAGCTTTGTCTTTTCTGTCTGAAAGCTCGTGAATTGCTCTTGCTACGACCTCTTTTCCTGTTCCTGATTCTCCTAAAATAAGAACAGAAGTGTCTTTTGGGGCAACCTGTTCAATCAGTCTTCTAACATTTGTAATCGCTTTTCCCTGACCCACCAGCATTTTAATCAGGGCTGTTGCTCCATCACCTGATTTGCTTGACAGTCTTCTCATTGAGCGGAATGACTGACAGTAGTGGAGCAGAGATACTATTTCGTCGTAGTTAGGATCATTGCTGATCTTCCCCATGAAATTTGTCTGCTCTTTGAGTTCATCCTGTGTATTCTCTGAACAAAGCAGAAATGCAGTATTTGGATGATCTCCAATGAATTCCTCGTAATTAAAGTTATCTATATCTCCAAGAATGCAGATGTCAATGTTTGCATCTTCTGCATTGAAGTAAGAAATGCAGTCTTCTACGTCACCACTCTGACAGGACAGGCCTAAAAAGGAGAAAATAGTTTCGAGTGATTCTCGCTTGTGAATATCCTTCTCAAGAATTAGGAGATTTCCTGAAAATTGCATGTATCACCTTCATTGATCTGTAAATTTCATTCCCAATAAACTAAACAGATATATAACACTGGATAAGAATGTTATGAAATCTGACTGTACTGATTAGAAATTTATATTGACTAAAAATGCATCCATTCAGAAGCTGATGTTGATTTTTTGACTGTCTGAATGAATATCACAACCTAATAATGTATTTTTTTGACTTATTATTAATAATACATCTGTACGGAAAATTGACAAATTTTTGACATATTTTAGATTGTATAAATGTGATTAATGTCGTTAAAAAATGGAGTAAAAATTTTATTTTTTCGTCTGAATCAAAAAAAATTCTTTATTTTTCATAGAGTATCACGAAATAAAAATTTTTCAAAAAAAGAAAAAATATTATTTAAAAAAGATTAATTATTGATGCCTGAATCGTCAAAAAAACGTTTTTTTAAAGTCCGTTTTCCAAGTAAATTTCATTTCTTTTTCTAATTGGCATAAACATTGCTGTTCTCAAAAAAAAGATTATAGACAGCAATGGTGTAGTTATGACTGATTTTTCATCCGCTAATACGAAAACCGATCTTGATATAGGATTGGTCGGTGATCATCGTAACTTGTCCAAGATAAAAAAACTTGGATTAGGAGATAAGAAGGCTCAGGCTCTGGCTCTTAAGGCCGCAGCAGAGCAGTTCCAGTCATTGCTTAATCAGTACTGGGTTGATGCTATGCGTAAATCCAACGATACACTGAATCCTGATTCACCTCTGCACTCTAAATATTCCGGTTTTTTTGAGGATATGCTTGCTCAGCAGAATGTTTCTGCTATGACTTCAAATGCAGGTGTCAACAAGAATTCCATCACTTATCTTCTGACCAAACAGTTTGCCAAGTCATTAGGCGACGAAGGCAAGGAACTGATGGCGGAGCTTGATAAGCTTTCTGTATCTGGTCGTGGTGGCCATATTAAAGGCTCATCTGTTCCTAAACTTACTAATTTCATTTCTTCACATGTGGATGGAGAAGCAAGCATTTCCAAGCTGAGAAAACTCTATGCAGGTCTGCCTGATCCGGAAACCATGAAGAATTTTGAATCTCATGAGGATTTCGTAGAAAAAATGATGCCTTATGCAATTAAAGCTGTTGAAGGCTTAGGCTTTAATCCTCTGGTTCTTGTGGCTCAGGCAGCTCTGGAAACAGGCTGGGGAAAACATGTTTCTTCCGGAAACAATTACTACGGTATCAAGGCAAATTCTTCCTGGAAAGGTGATAGCGAAAAACTGACATCTCCTGAGTTTAGAAATGGAAAAATGGTCAATGAAGTAAGTGCTTTTAGAAAATATTCTGACGTTCTTGAGAGTATGAAAGATTACATTTCGTTTATTAAAGAGAATCCAAGATATAAAGATGCTGTAGATAAAAGTTATTCGCCAGATGAATATTTCGAGGAAATTCAAAAGGCTGGGTACGCAACAGATCCAAACTATGCGGAAAAACTTAAGACAATTTCAAGAAAAATTGCATTTATGGCATACAAATAGCATGTAAGTTTATAGAGGATAGGATGTAGGCAATTATTGCCACTTTAGAGGATTATTATAATGGGTAGTACTGATCTGATTATCACCGGAAAATATGGTGTGCTTAACCAGCAGAAGTTATTGAATGCTACCTCAAATAACATCAATAACGTAAATACTGTTGGTTTTATCCGTAAAGAAACTCAGACATATACTTCCTGCGTTGACTGGGGAGTAGGAGCTACTTATACCCGTCGTATTTATGATCAGTATGTGCAGCGTCAGATGTACTCTGACTGCAGTGATTTCAACTACTTTAAGGCTTACGGAGAAGGTCTGGATACAACCGACAGGCTACTGTCAGATGAGAATATGTCCGTAGCAAACTCCATGTCTGATTTCTTTGATGAGATGTCTACAGCAGCAAGTCTTCCTACTTCAACTGCAAATCGTCAGGCTGCAATGGCAAAACTGGAAACCGTAGTTAATCGTTTTCATACAGCAAACGAGAGTATGTTTGACTCATTGGATGACGTTAACAACAGAATTCATGACAATGTTACCGAGATTAATTCTCTGACACGTTCGATTGCTAACATTAATTACGAAATCCGTTCCATGGCTTTGTCGGATAATCATGTTAATAATGAAATCTATCTGCAGATGCTAGATGAAAGAGATCGCCTGACAGGTGAACTCTCAAAGCTTATGAGTGTTAAGGTTGTTGAGCAGGATGATGGTACTTATGAGATTTACATGAGTACTGGTATGCTACTTGCCAACGGTGATTCCTATGGCTGTCTTACTGATGAGAGAGATAAGTTTGACTCTACAAAACGTCATATTTATTTAAGCTACGAGAATACAGAAGATGCCAGCCGTAATATAGCATCTGTTCAGCTTACCATTGATTCTATCGGAGGATCTCTTGGAGGCTATCTGAATGCCTCTAAGGAACTGAGAGACACCATGCGTGAGCTTGGAAAACTCGCTGTTTCCTTTGCTGATGCAATCAATGAACAGAATAAGGCTGGTTTTACACTTGAAGACAAGGCAGGTCAGGATCTGTTAAAAATTGAACATGTTCAGGGCGTAAGCTCAAGTACTTCTGTTGGCGTAACCTGTAATTTCATTGAAGGTAAAGGCGAGAATGTTCAGGCTTATGATTTTGAGATAATATTTGTTCAGGGGGCAACAAAACCTGCTGTTTACCTCAGAGGTCAAGATGATAAAAGAACTGATATTTCTGACGTAGCTGTTATAGATGGTTCAACACTAACCTTTAAAAAGGATGGACAAGCTGACGGTGAGGATTTATATGGAGTTGTTTTTGATTTTGGAGAAGATGTTTCAAATTTGCCTCCAACCGGAGAGGCAAGAACAGTCTTTTATGTTCAGCCAACAATTCTTTCGGCAAGCACTCTTTCAACTTTAATCAATAAACCAGAGGATTTTGCGTTTGCATCTGCTGTAAGAACCAGAACTGGTGATGATAATTACGGAAATGCTGTAATTTCTCTTACTTCCTGCACTGCAACAGGTACAGATTATGGTGTAGTAGTTGATCAAACAACACAGAAGCCTGTTTTTAATCCAGTCGTTTCTGCTCCTAACATGATTGTTATAGATGATTCCGGTAATTATGTTGTCTATAACAAGGACGACCCAACTACTATTCTAGGAACAGCTCCATCATCATGTAAAGGTGTTAATGTATTTGCAAATACTACTTGGACTACACCTCATATCGATGGCTATCCTGGATATGAAGTATCTATTGCCGGAACAGTAAAACAGAACGATAAATTTTATGTGGAATTAAATGAAGGTGGTCAGGCTGACAACTCAAACGCTAATGCTTTAACTGCTTTAAGAAGTGAGAAGTTAACTAGAACAACAGGTTCTGAACAGGTTACAACTTTAAATGAAGGTTATGCTAACTTATTAGCCAAGATTGGTTCAGCATCAAATTCTGCAAAGACCAATACAGAGGCGGCAGAGGCTAAATACGAGCAGACTGTAAAGATGTTTGAGTCTAATTCAGGTGTAAACCTTGATGAAGAAGCCACCAATTTACTGATGTTTCAACAGTCTTATCAGGCATGTGCAAAGATTATTGAAGCATCTCAAACTATATTTAATGCACTGATAGCTGCATTCTAGAGGAGGTATCTGTATGAGAATTTCAACAACAATGCAGTATACCAATAGTCTTGGTTACATCAAGAATTCTAATTCCAAGGTTGACGAGCAGGCTACTAAATATAATTCTGGTCTTAAATTTCAGTCTGCAGGTGAAGACCCTTCAGGAATGGCTTCTAAGGTTAAGTATGAAGGTGCAATCGCGGCTTATAAGCAGTACATAGAGGCCGGTGGAATTGCAAATAACAGTCTTTCTGAAGAGGAAACCGCGTTATCGTCAATGTGGGACACTTTATCAAGTGTGCATACCAGATTGCAGCAGTGTGTAAATGGCTCTAATGACAGATCTAGCTTAAAGGCTCTTTCAGCCGAAATTGCTCAGTTAAGAGATCATCTATTTGATCTGATGAATACACAGAATACAGAGGGAGAGTATATCTTTACTGGAGCTCAAAGTGATATTGAAACCTATACCTTGACCTCAACTGGTAAGTATGAGTGTCAGGCTGATGGCTCTACTCGTGGTGTAGTTGTGTCTCCTAGTGTGAATGTTCAGGTTTCTGATTCCGGTCTGGATATTTTCGAGAACTGTAAGACCGCCTACACTGTAAAAGTTGATGAAACTCCATCAATAGCCGCTTTTGAACGTTGTGAAATAAAATCATATGGAACTTTCAATAAAGTTTTTGAAGATAACTATGATCCTTCCGCAACATATAATCCACTGGATCCTGATAATTCCAAGAATAAACTTACAATCGAACTGGATGGTAAAGGTAATTTTAAATTATTAGGAGCTGACGGAGCAGAAATAGAATCTGGTGTAGTAGATACTACAACAAGTATCAATAAGATTTCAGTAAGAGGCATGGAGTTTACAATTTCCGATGCAAATGCTAATGGAAAAATTTATATTGAACTTGAAAAACCTAAGACAGAGAACATGCTCAATATTCTAACTGATATCGTTGCAACTATAGATGACGAATCAGTATCTAATGTAGACAAGATTGCTGCAATTACAAAGTGTCAGGTGGATGTTGAGATTGCCTTATCCCACTATGACTCATATCGTGGACAGATAGGCGCAAGACAGAACGCTATCACAAATATTTTAAATGCGAATGAATCTCTATCTGCAATCAAGGTTGAATCCAAAGCAAATGTTTCTGAGGTTGATGCTTTTGAAGCTGCTTCTGAACTTATAAGAGCCCAGAATCAGCTGACAGTTTCAAGACAGATTTACAGTATGTTAAATAAACAATCCCTATTTGATTTTATATAAAAGTAAAAGAGAGATGAGGTGAGAAAATGATCAATTTAAATAATGTTTCAAATGTTGTAAATAACATTCACTCTAATCTTCAGACAAGCAACAGAATTGGCGAAAAGTCAACAGAAGCAGTTGCTCGAAATGAATCTTCAACTGTGGTTAATCTGCAGTCAAATTTAAACAGAATGAGTGACAAGAATAATATTGTTGTAAATTCAGCAAATGCTAAGAATATTGCTGCAGACATTGCTTCACTGTTGAGTAAGTCAGATGGTAAGGTTCAGGCAAATATAAGCCCATTTGATGCAGCAAGTTTATTGTCTTAAATTACTAAAATAGTATCGGTCCCCTCTCTCTATCCTCTAAACCGATACTATTTTTTTTTATTTTTTTAACGAAAAAATCAATTGGTTATAAAAAAGTTTAGATTTTTTTATAAATTATCGTTTTTTTTTCTAAAGTTCCTAATGAAAATGTCCGTTAAATTATACAAATGGGAGAGTAATTGTGCTTTTTCATCAGGAGAGAATTTACTCCTCAAAATAGAGGGGGGATAGAAAATGAGCGATATTAGTATTAAAGATGCCATATCCTCGTTATTCGGTGTGTCAAAGACTTCATTTAGGAACGTTGATGACGCCGTTAACAATGAGGAAGAAAAGAAAGTTTTCATGGGTGAAGATAGCAAAGAGACCAAAGAAAAGTTTGGTCAGGTATCTTCATTACAAGATGATAAGAAATCTTCAGAGAGTCTAAGCGAACGCAGTAAAGACAAAGTTGAAGAAGATAAAAAGATTTCCAAAGCTCTGCAGGAGCGAAATGAGAAAATGGCTCAGGAGCGTATGTATGCGCTGAACCAGCAGAATATTGGTTTGTCTTTCTCATTTGATGATTCTGATAATACCTTGGTTAAGGTTACTGACTTGAACACAAAGAAACTTGTGCGTCAGATTCCTTCAGAGGAATTCTTGGAGTTTGCAGAAAAGTTAGATAAGATGATAGAGGACAATCAGAGCTCCCTGTCTCTGGATAAGGATGAGATCAAAGGTCTGCTTTTGGACGATAAGGTTTAGTTCGTTCTTATCCTCTCTCTCCTGTAATAGAACCGCTATAATATGGCGGTTTTATTTTTGGCTATAATTTAAAAAAAAGGCTTAAAGAAAATCGTATTTGGCCGATAACTAATTATAAATACAATGCTTTAAGATTATATAAATAAAATGCAGGAGTTAAATTATGTACGGACGTAATTTAAAAGCCTATAAGAAAACTAATATAGAGGCTGAATTAGCGGTTGCAGATCCTCACAGAATTATTCAGATGCTTTATGAAGGACTTCTGGAAAGATTGTCTCAGGCAAAGGGCGCAATTTTAAGAAACGATTTCTCTTATAAGGCAGACAGAATAGCAAAGGCTCAGGGTATTATTTATGGTCTGGAGAATTCTCTAGACAGAAATGCAGATCCCGCCTTGTACGATAGAATGCTGGCTTTATATGAGTACATGAGAGACCGTCTGACCACAGCTGCTTTGTCACTGGAAATTGGACCTATTGATGAATGCATAAATCTGCTACTCCCAATTAAACAGGCTTGGGATAAGATTCCGAACGATGTAAAAGAAAAGGTTAATGAAAAGTTAGTAAACAAATAATAGTTTTATAATACAGCAGAGTATAAATTAAATAAAAGGCCAAAACTTCCGAAATAAGGGAGCTTTGGCCCAATTTTTTGTATCTTAGTCTGGATGCAGTTCATACGAGTAGAAACGAAAAAGGACCTGAATGGTCAGGTCCTTCTTATCAGTGAATACTGACTATTAGATAGTCTGAACAGACATGGTGTTGGTGATTCCTGATGGAACTAATGCACCGTTAACCATGATAATCTTATCACCAGCCTTGGCTAAACCTAGCTCAACAGCTAATTCCTTACCTAACTTGAAGAACTCGTCTGTTGACTTGATTCTTTCAACAATCTTAGGTAGAACGCCACGAGTTAAGCATAACTGACGAGCTGCCTTGTAGTTAGGGGTTAATGCAAGAATAACTGCATTAGGGTTGAACTTGCGGATTGCGCGAGCTGAATTACCGTGCTCGGTTGCAACAACTATAACAGGGGCATTTAAGCTCTCGGAAGCTTCAACTGCAGCTAAACAAGCTGAATCAGTTACGGTTGGAGCAGCTTCTACATAACGATAAACTTCGTCTGCGTACTCTTCACAGTAAGAGTCAGTTCTTTCACAGATGGTGTTCATGGTTCTAACTGCTTCACGTGGATACTTACCCTTAGCAGATTCACCTGATAACATAACTGCATCAGTGCCGTCTAAAATAGCATTGGTTACGTCACCTGCTTCTGCACGGGTAGGGCGTGGATTCTTAATCATAGAATCTAACATCTGAGTTGCAGTGATTACTGGCTTACCAACTTCGTTACAACGCTTGATAATGTGCTTCTGGGCAAAGATAACTTCCTGAGCAGGAATTTCAACACCCATGTCACCACGAGCAACCATGATGCCATCAGCAGTTGCAAGAATATCTTCAAAGTTATCTAAGCCTTCCTGATTCTCGATTTTGCAGATGATCTTGATTTCGTTACCACCGTTAGCATCTAGGAAGTTTCTGATGTCTAGAACGTCTTCCTTGGTTCTGGTGAATGAAGCTGCGATGAAGTCAACATCTCTCTTGATACCGAATAACAGGTCACCCTTATCTTTTTCTGATAAGAATGGCATTGAAATATGGGTATTTGGTAGGTTTACACCTTTGTGCTCGCCTAGCATACCGTTATTCTGTACTTCACACTCAACATCTTTGCCGTTAATTGCAGTAACAGTTAAACCGATTAGACCATCATCTAAAAGAACAGTTGAACCAACCTTTAAGTCCTTTGCTAGGTCAGGGTAGGTTACACCAACTTTAGTCTTGTTACCTACGAAAGAAGCATCTGAAGTTAGGGTAATCTTATCGCCAGTAGATAACTCTACATCTTCACCGTTTTCTAAGTCACAGGTTCTTATCTCAGGTCCCTTGGTATCTAGAAGAACAGCAAATACTTTACCAGTCTCTTCCATGATAGCATTGATGTTGGTAATACGACCACCGTGCTCCTCAAAGTCACCGTGAGAGAAGTTCAGACGCATTACGTTCATGCCTGAATTTAATAAGGTTTCCATTACTTCGCGTTTCTCGGACTTTGGTCCGATAGTGCATACCATTTTAGTTTTTTTCATTTTTTAGGCTCCCAAGCGGAGTTAACAAGATTAATTCAAAATTAGTTGAACTGTTTCTAAAAAAATCATTTACGAATTTAGAAACTTCCTCTTTCAAAAAGAATATTAAGATCTTTTTCTATTGAGGCTGTAATGTATGGACAGTTCTGATGCCCTACAAATTCACTTACCAAGAGCTTTGAAATATTTCATAAGCTATCTGGTGTTCTTATATAACAAATCATTGCAGAATAACTCTGTCATTTATTGACATATTTTCTGCTGAAATCCATATGATATGTCATATACGCTTATAACTTTATTGTTATGTTTTTTAAAGACGTATTTATTCATGTATTCGTTTACAAGAAGCCTAGTATAAATACCATTGTCTTCAAAAATTTTAGCTGAATTATAACAGAATTAAAAATTATGGAAAGAGAAAAAACTGTGATTGACATCACATAAGACTACAAAGTGAAAGTTAATAAAATCAATCAGTTGATTTTTATTAAAAACTATTAAAAATCAACGGATAAGAATGAATATTTTCTGTAAATTTACTTAATTAACCTCCTTAATAAAGTAAAAGGATTTCATATGTATAATGTTAGTTTTGTTTTCAGATAAAAAAAAACCGAGCTTTAAGCTCGGTTTTTTTACTGCTAATTCATTCTTTTTTAGAAGAATTTTACATACATTAACAGCTGTAAGCCTAATGAAATAAAGGTTACAGCGGCTGCTGAACCGTATGCAATGTACCATGTTAACTTAGAGTGAATTCCAAAGTCATGGCTTGAGTGGTGCATTCTGTGTAAAGCATAGAAGCTTAGTAGGAATACAACACCGAAAACAACAAGGCTTAGGAACCAGTTAGAGAAAATGCTTGCTACCTGTCCTAGGTTTAATACGCCATGCTGTAAATCATCAGAGGTTAAGCCTGCAGCGATCAAAACAACAACAATTGCAGGTAATACAATTGAGGCTACCATACCGCCAGCACCGAACATTAACCAGTACATTGGTTCATCAGAACGAGTTGGAAGAAATTGACGCATTTGTAATTCTCCTTATACGGTTAAAAATGCTACGCCAAGGATTACAACAGTAGCACCAGCTAGAGCTGCATACAGACCTGCTGTAATAATCCATCTAGGTAGTAGTTCGGTTGAATTCTTGTTCATAAATACACGAACAGCTGATGGCATCAGAGCAAACCAGGTAATTGCATGGTATAACTGAGATACTAGTACAACTACGTTTAAGGCAATAATAACAGGATTGCCAAGGAAGCTCTGTAAGTACCATGCATATGGAGCAATTCCAGATAAGGTTGGAATTGGACCAATGTCGCATAGAGCCAACATAAAGATACCGAAAACAATCTCTAAAACAGCAAATAAAGCTAAGACTGCAGTACCTTCACGAATCATGTATTTTGTGTAGAATGAATTTTCTAACCACCAGGTCATTTTCTTGACTGGAGGATTATATGGTTTGCGGAATGACTTAACTTCGCTCATTTTAATGCTCCGGTTTGATCATGTTAAATACGTAGTCAGTTGCACTCATCTTCTTTCCTAGCTGAATTGCTGAAGATGGATCAACATGCTTAGGACAAACTTCTGAGCAGTAACCAACGAATGTACAGCTCCATGCACCTTCCTCTGAATTTAGGAATGGAGCACGTAACTTAGCACCAGCATCTCTGTTATCGGTATTGTAACGATATAACAATGTTAATGCTGCAGGACCGATAAACTTAGGATTTAGCTTGTACTGTGGGCAAGCTGCATAACAGCAACCGCAGTTAATACACTGAGCAAACTGTAAGTAAGCTTCCATCTGCATAGGAGTCTGCTTGAAGTTCTTGTTCAGAGGCATATTTGCATTCTTAGCATCTGGAATGATGTAAGGCTTGATGCGCTCGATCTTCTCAATCAGATCAGATAGATCTACAACAAGATCTCTTTCAATTGGGAAGTTGGCAAGAGGCTCAATCTTCATATCTTTGCCTTCGTAGTCACGAAGGAAAGTCTTACATGCTAGATGAGGAACACCATTTACCATCATACCGCATGATCCGCAAACAGCCATACGACAGGACCAACGGAAGGATAAACTTGGTTCAAAGTTATCTTTGATGTAGAAAAGAGCTTCTAGAACTGAAGTATCCTTGTGGTAAGGAACATCAAAAGTCTGCTCCCAAGGCTCTTTATCCTGTTCTGGACGATAACGTAGAACAGTTACTTTCATAGTCTTCTGAGTAGCTTCCATTATTTAGCCTCCTGTGCTGCTTTTCTAGCTTTTTCTGCTGCTTCTGCCTCTGCACCATATACACGCTTAGCAGGCTGGAAGGTTGTAATCTTAACATCGCTGTAATCGATGCGTGGTTCATCAGCACCGTCAGTTGACTTGAATGCTAATGAGTGCTTTAAGAAGTTTACATCATCACGCTGCTTGTATGCTCCGTTTGGACCATCTAAACGCTGATGTGAACCGCGAGATTCCTTACGGTTAATAGCAGAATGAACCATACACTGAGCTACATCTAAGGTATAGCCCAACTCGATTAAGTTCATCCATTCGGTGTTGAATACACGACCGCGATCTGTCAGACCAACGTTAACGATACGCTTCTGCAGATTCTTCAGCACATCAATAGTCTTCTGCATTGATTCTTCTTCACGATAGATACCAACACCTTCTTCCATTGACTGACCCATTTCGTGGCGGATCTTTGACATTGACTCGGTACCCTTAACATCGAACAGACTTAATGCTTTCTTCTCAGCAGCCTCAGCCTGACGGGTTAGTTCAGCAGAATCGAAGTCCTTAACGTTGTGAGCTCTTTCAACCATTGCATCACCACCGATCTTACCGAATACGATGGTTTCAACTAGTGAGTTAGAACCTAGACGGTTTGCACCGTGAATGCCAACTGAAGCACACTCACCGCCAGCATATAGACCAGGCATGCGAGTTGCGGTATTTCCGTCTGTCTCAATACCACCCATGGTGTAGTGAACAACAGGACGAACTGGAACAGGAGCCTTAACAGGATCAACACCAGAGTAAGTCATTGCAAGTTCGCAGATTAGAGGTAGACGCTCATGTAAGTACTTCTCACCTAAGTGAGTTAAATCCAGATGAACAGCTTCACCTAATGGATATTTGATGGTACGTCCTTTCTTTGACTCGTTCCAAAATGCCTGAGACAGACGATCACGTGGTCCTAATTCCATGTACTTGTTCTGAGGTTTGCCAACAGGAGTCTCTGGGCCTAGACCGTAATCCTGAAGGTAACGGTATCCATCCTTATTATATAGAACACCACCTTCACCACGGCAGCCTTCAGTCATCAGCAGTCCGCAACCTAGAAGACCGGTTGGATGATACTGAACGAATTCCATATCACGTAGTGGTACACCGTGACGATAAGCTAAAGCCATACCATCACCGGTAACAATACCGCCGTTTGTATTGAACAGATAGCAACGACCTGCACCGCCGGTTGCCAGGAATACTGCCTTGGCATTGATCTGGCGGAATACACCATTCTGAAGGTCATAGCAGACTACACCACGGCACTCGCCATCTTCCTCTAGAAGGTCTAGAACAAAGTGCTCATCGAAACGGTGGATAGAAGGGAACTGTACAGAAGTCTGGTACAGTGTGTGTAACATGTGGAAACCTGATTTATCAGCAGCAAACCAGGTACGTGGAACTTTCATTCCACCGAAACGGCGAACGTTTACGTCACCATCTGGTTTACGGCTCCAAGGGCAGCCCCAGTGTTCTAGCTGGTATAATTCCTGAGGTGCCTGACGAACAAACTTCTCAACTACGTCCTGTTCGCATAACCAGTCACCGCCAGCAACGGTATCTTCGAAGTGTTTCTGATAAGAATCGTCGTCACGAACTACACCTGCAGCACCACCCTCAGCAGCAACAGTGTGTGAACGCATTGGGTAAACTTTGGAAATGAGTGCAACTTTCAGTTTAGGATCAGCCTGAGCAACTGCAATAGCAGCACGAAGACCAGTTCCACCAGCACCCACGATCGCAACATCGGCTTGATATTTTTCCACGTGAATCTCCTAATTACCTATTGGATAATCTGTCAAAAGCGACATTTACCAAGGTTAGCAAGCAAAAAAAACAGCATGATTATAACTGTAAATTAAAGTTTATTTTAATTTAAAATGTCTGTTTTTGTTAATATCTTGAAATATAAAATAAAAAATAATCTACAATTTTAGACAGTTGTCTAAATTCCACGGTATATCACAAATGTGACACATTATGATCCAATGATTTTACACAATCATTGAACGTCCCATTTTTACAGGAAAATTCTCCTGTAAATCCTTTGCAACATTTCCTCCATTTTCTGGCCAGAGAGTAATAACCGTACTGCCGTACTTGAAATATCCGATTTCATCGCCTCTTGAATATCGAATATCATCACTCTCGTAGTTTCTGATATCTAATCCTACCTTTCGATCTATTGTTCCCGACCAAGAGGTGTGAATTGAGCCTACCAGTGCTGCACCAACCATTACTACACACAGTATTCCCAGTGAAGTTTCAAAAAAACATACAAGTCTCTCATTAGCTGTGTATAAATCTGGCATATTTGATATATTTTTCTTTCCAACTGGAAACAATTTTCCTGGAATATGAATTGTTTTTATGAGTTTTCCGTCGATTGGCATATGAATTCTGTGGTAATTTGCTGGTGACAAATAAATACAAGCAAATTTGCCATTTTCATATATCTTTGTATCCTGCTCACTTCCTCCGATCAGGGCTTTAAGTGAGTAATCCAGACCTTTTGCCTGAATCAGTCTACCTGCTTTGATTGTTCCTGCCTGACCTATTGTTCCATCAGTAGGACATACGGCGATACATTCTTTATCTATAGGTCTTAATTCGGGCTTTAGTTTTCTGATAAAAAAATCATTAAAAGTTTTGTATGAGGTTATATCTGTATCTGCAACCTCATCTAAGTTAATGTTAAAGGTTTTTATAAAGTTTTTTATTAGAAACTGAGTGAACTTACCCATTGGAACATCTGTTAGTTTAGCTGACAGCGATGTTAATGTTGTGAACGGAGTAAGTGTTTCAACTGTTTTTAATAAAAAAGACGTAAATGTCATATTTATCCTCTTCAAATCTGCGGGGCAGATCTCTTAAAGTTTAGTAGATATTTGAGTAAGCGTTAGATTTTACCAAAAAAACAAAAGTACAAAGACAGTGTTTTTAATTAAATTGGGGGTAACATCAAATTTTGTGATAGTGAAACAGTACTGTAACAGTACCTTTAATCAATGACTAAAAAAAATTATAAAAATATGTTGACATATTAGGAAAATAATCTATAATGTGACGCGTTGGATGCGGGAATAGCTCAGTTGGTAGAGCATAACCTTGCCATGGTTAGGGTCGCGAGTTCGAACCTCGTTTCCCGCTCCAAACTAACAAATGGATTTGCTTAGGCAAATCTTTTTTTTTGCCTCTATAGTTCGAGGCTCCTATATTTCTCTTTTCTGTTATTTCTTTTATTTCTGTGGAAAATAGATTATTCGTTTTCCTCTTTCGTCTGCGTGGCAGTGCACAAATTTGTACTTTAAATATCTCTTTGCCAAAATAAGGTTGTAAAATCCGTTTTTTCTATGACTTTCGTGCTGACCTTCAATAAGGTATAATCTCAGTTATTTAGAAACTAGTTTTAGCTAATCAAATTGATCAATTTTTAAAAGATAAAAAAATGTTTGTCACTTCTATTGTTACCAAGATTATTGGTAGTTCAAATCAAAGAACAGTTAAAAAGCTATCTAAGATTGTTAAGGTAATTAACTCTCTTGAACCACAGTATGCAGATATTAAAGATGAAGACTTCAAGGAATTAACCGACAAGTTTAAATCCCGTATTAAGAATGGAGAGACTTATGAGGCTCTTTTACCAGAAGTATTTGCTGTTGCAAGAGAAGCCGCAAAAAGATCTTTAGGCTTAAGACCTTTTGATGTCCAGCTGATGGGTGGTATTGTTCTGAATGCCAACCGTATCGCTGAAATGAAAACTGGTGAAGGTAAAACTCTTACAGCTCTTCTGCCATGTTATCTGAATGCACTTTCCGGAGAAGGTGTTCATGTTGTTACTGTTAACGACTATCTTGCTAAGCGTGACAGTGACTGGTCAAGACCTTTCTATACTTTATTAGGTATGACAGTTGGTGTAAATGTCCCTGGAATGTCTCCAGAGGAGAAAAGAGCAGCTTATGCCTGTGACGTAACTTACGGCACCAATAATGAGTTTGGCTTTGATTATCTTCGTGACAATATGGCATATTCAAACTCACAAAAGGTTCAGAGAAAACTTAATTATGCTCTTGTTGACGAGGTTGATTCTGTTCTTATTGATGAGGCAAGAACTCCTCTGATTATTTCTGGTGCAGCTGAAAATTCTGCTCAGGCCTATATGGCTGTAGACAGACTTATTCCTGGGCTTATCTATCAGGAAAAGGAAGACACTGAGACCTATACCGGTGACGGTGACTACACTCTTGATTTAAAGAGCAAGCAGGCTTTTTTAACCGAGCGAGGACAGATCAAGATTGAAGAGCGTCTAATTGATGCTGGACTTCTTCCAAAGGGAGATAAGCTGTTCAGTTCTGAGCATATTTCCCTACTACATCACGTTATGGCAGCATTAAAGGCTCATACCTTATTTAAGAAGGATGTAGATTATGTTGTTGAAAACGGTGAGGTTCTGATTATTGATGAACATACCGGAAGAAAAATGGAAGGTCGCCGTTGGTCAGATGGACTTCATCAGGCTGTAGAGGCCAAAGAAAAGGTTGAAGTGCATGCAGAGAATCAGACTCTTGCATCAATAACCTTCCAGAATTATTTCCGTATGTACAAGAAACTGGCCGGTATGACCGGTACTGCTGATACCGAAGCATACGAATTCCAGCAGATTTACGGGTTACAGACTATCGTCCTTCCAACCAACAGACCAATGATCCGTAAGGACATGGCTGATCTTATCTATCTGACAGAAGATCAGAAATATGCTGCTATTGTAGAAGATATCAAGAAAACTATCGAAACTGGAAGACCTGTTCTGGTTGGTACCATTTCTATTGAAAACTCTGAAAAATTATCACGTCTACTAACCAAGCTTGGAATTAAGCATCAGGTTCTTAATGCTAAGTTCCATGAAATGGAAGCTCATATTGTTGCTCAGGCTGGTCGTCCTGGTACAGTCACAATTGCTACCAACATGGCTGGTCGTGGTACTGATATTATTTTAGGTGGCAACCTGCAGTCTGATATTCTTGCATTAGGCGATAATCCAAGTGAAGAACAGATTGAACAGGTAAAGAAAGATTGGCAGGAACGTCATGATGCTGTTCTTAAGGCCGGTGGATTACATATTATTGGTTCTGAAAGACACGAATCTCGACGTATTGATAACCAGTTAAGAGGTCGTGCTGGTCGACAGGGAGATCCTGGCTCATCAAGATTCTATCTGTCTATGGATGATAATCTGATGAAGCTTTTCGGTTCTGAGAAGTTAAAGGCATTTATGCACAGAATGGGAATGAATGATGGCCAACCTCTAGAACATAAGTTCATTACACGTGCCATTGAGTCTGCCCAGAGAAAAGTTGAGACAAGAAACTTTGATATCCGTAAGAGTCTGCTTGAGTATGACGATGTTGCCAATGAGCAGCGAAAGGTTATTTATGAGGAGAGAAATGCTGTACTGGATGGTGAAGATATCTCTGAAACCATTCATACCATTTTTGAGGATGTTATAGATAACGTTATATCAAAATACATCGAACCAAATTCTCTTCTTGAGAACTGGGATCTTGATGGACTGAAGAAAGAGCTATTAGGAGCCTATATGATTGATGCTCCTGTTGATCAGTGGCTCAAGGATGATGAGAAACTGGTTGAATCAGATATTCGCCAGAGAATTATCGATATTGCACACAAGCAGTATGCCGCCAAATGTGAACTGATTGGTCCTGATAATCAGCATCAACTAGAACGTCAGATTATGTTGCAGTGTATAGATACTTTGTGGAAAGAACATCTATCCGCAATGGATTACATGCGTCAGGGTATTGGTCTTCAGGGGTATGCTCAGAAGAATCCTAAGTACGAATATAAGATTCAGTCATTCAATCTTTTCACTAAGATGCTTGAGAATCTTAAGATTCAGGTGGTTTCCTTCCTATCTAGAGTTCAGGTTCGTTTAAAGTCTCCTGAAGAAGCTGCTGCCGAGAGAGTTCAGCTTGAGGCAGCTCAGGAAGAGCAGAGAATGAGAGAGGAAGCTAAACAATATGCAAACATGCATATTGGAAGAAATGATCCTTGCCCATGTGGTTCTGGTAAAAAATATAAAGTCTGCCATGGTAGATTTGTTTAGCATTTTAAGAATCGCTTAAAAAACGTATTCTAAGACCTTATCCTGTTTTGTGACTGAAAATGGATAAGGTCTTTTTTGTTTGTTTTTCAAGTTTTTTTAATAAAAATTTTTATAAATTGCTTGACTGAAATACTGCTATATGGTTTAATAACCGCCGTTGCCCAGATAGCTCAGTCGGTAGAGCAGGGGATTGAAAATCCCCGTGTCGGCGGTTCGATTCCGTCTCTGGGCACCATCTAAAAATATACTTCTTTTTGCCCAGATAGCTCAGTCGGTAGAGCAGGGGATTGAAAATCCCCGTGTCGGCGGTTCGATTCCGTCTCTGGGCACCATTCTTTTGAAAAAAAATCGCACTTAAAAAACTAAGAAAAAAAACGAATTTGCCTTGTTGATTTTGTATAAAAGAACTGACACTTTTTTGAGTTCTGTCATTACTAAATCCTTATACAACAATGAGTAAACAAAATTTCTTTGTATTTTGGGATGTTAAAAAATATCTCAATTATTGTTATTACATTAAGCAATATTTTTAATATAATATGCGCGTCTTTCAAGAATGCTTATAAATACCAATTTGCCAATTTAATTGGTATTTGTTTTTATGATTCTTCTTAGAAAAGAATTGTCGGAATACGATATAACCTCTGAACAGAAAAGTTTTGATTAGTTGTTTTTTTGTCTTGAGGTTAACTAGTTTGTTCAAAACTGTTCGTAGATTTATCCGATGATTTGGGCAGGACTTGCCCTGTTTGTTTGCGGTAAGTTTTAATTGACATATTTGCAGACATGAACCAAACGAAGTGTTTTCACTTCTGGAAATCTCTCTCTTGAGGGAGGTTGGATGTCACTAAAATAATAAAGCATGGATTATAATGAAAAAACAAATTCAATTATCTGCTAGTGCTGAGAGCGCTTTAAAGAAGTTAGGCAGAAGCATCAAAACTGCTCGTATTAGAAGAGGTATCACAGCAACTTCTATGGCTGAGCTTATGGAAACAACCCGTGTAACCTTAGGTTCAATTGAAGATGGTCTTCCATCTGTTTCTATGGGTCATTATATTAAAGCCTTATCTGTTTTAGGACTTGATCTTCGTTTAACAAATATTTTGCTAGAAGAAACAGCAAGAGTCTAATTAGTTTCTGTGTCCCGATTTTTTTTTGTCGGGACACATCATTATCAAATCATTTCTTTCTAATCCTAATATCCCTATTCTTTGATCGTAAATATTTTTCATTCAGTCTCTATCGCGTGATAAAATACCAAAATTCTTTATAAAGATAGGAGTTTCTATTTTGTCATCTCAAGCATGTATTAAAGCAGGCGTAAGAGTCTTAAAAGAAGAGGCTCAGGCTATAATTGATTTAATTCCTTCCATCAATGAAAACTTTGTCAAAGCATGTGAGATTATCCTAAATACCAAGGGTAAAGTGATTTTAACTGGTGTTGGTAAGTCAGGACATATTGCTACTAAAATAGCTTCTACTTTTGCTAGCACCGGTACTCAATCTTTCTTTGTGCAGGCTGGAGAAGCTGCTCACGGTGATTTGGGTATGATAGGTAAGGATGACTGTGTCATTGCAATCTCAAATTCAGGTGAAGGCTCAGAGCTAAAAATACTGATTCCGATTTTAAAGCGCAGATGTATTCCTCTTATTGCTATTGTTGGTGATACAGAATCAAGTCTTGGCAAGGCTGCTAATGTTACTCTTTCTGCTCATGTAGAAAAGGAAGCCTGCCCATTGAATCTTGCTCCTACTTCTTCTTCGACAGCTGAGCTTGCTTTAGGTGATGCCCTTGCTGTTGCTCTGATTGAGTCTAGAGGCTTTACGGAGAGAGATTTTGCTATGAGTCATCCAGGAGGAGCTCTTGGTAGACGTCTTCTGGTTCACTGCCAGGATATTATGCACAAGGGAAATGAGATTCCTGTTGTTAAATCTACTGTATCTTTAAAGGATGCACTGTTTGAAATGACACAGAAAACACTTGGTTTCATATGTATTGTTAATGATAAACACGAACTTGTTGGTGTTTATACTGACGGTGATTTAAGACGTTCTCTTGAAAAGGGCGCAACTATAGAAGCAAATATTGCAGATCTGATGAGCAAAACTGTTCGAGGAATAGTAAGTTCTGATACGCTTGCTGCAGATGCTCTGGCAATGATGCATAAACTGAAGATTAACTCAATGATTGTAACTGATGAGAATAATCATCCTATTGGTGCATTTAATCTTCATGATTTAATGCGGGCCGGAATTATTTAGGAAATATAAAAATGAGTTCTGATAAGACTGTTAATTTTACTGGCGCAGTAACAGTAGTTGGCGATGTTATGCTGGATAGTTACTGGAAAGGTCCAAGTAGTAGAATTTCACCTGAAGCTCCTGTCCCTGTTGTTAGAGTTACAGATAAGGAAGAGAGAGCAGGCGGAGCAGCAAACGTTGCAATTAATATTGCTTCTCTTGGTGCTCCATGTAATCTGGTCGGTATTGTCGGTGAAGATAAGAATGCTGAGATTTTAGAGAAAATAGTAAGATCTCATTCAATCAAAACTGATTTTGTTCTGACAAAGGAGCACCCTACCATAACCAAGCTCAGAGTCCTTTCAAGAAACCAGCAATTGTTACGTTTAGATTTTGAAGACTCCTTTTCTAATCTTGATGAGGAGATGATTCTAAAGTCTTTTAAAGATTCTGTTAAGAACTCAAAGGTTGTTATCTTTTCCGACTATGGAAAAGGATCTCTTTCATCAGTGAGTAAGATGATAGAGATTGCTTCATCTCTTGGTATAGCAAGTTTGATCGATCCTAAAGGAACCGATTTTGAGAAATACAGAGGGGCTACTCTTCTGACTCCAAATATGTCTGAATTTGAAGCTGTTGTAGGTAAGGTTGCAAATGATGATGATTTGGAACAGAAAGCTCTTGCCTTAATAAGTAAACTTGATCTTAAGATGTTGCTGGTTACCAGATCTGAAGACGGTATGTCTCTGATCAGACCGGGAATGAAGGCAGTTCATCTTCCAACCTATGCTCGTGAAGTTTACGATGTAACCGGTGCCGGTGATACTGTAATCGGTACTTTGGGAACCTGTCTTGCAAGTGGAATGGATATTGTTACAGCTTGTGAGTATGCGAACAGTGCCGCAGGTATTGTTGTAGGTAAAATAGGTACTTCTACTGTTTCTCCAGCTGAACTTGAGAAAGCTTTAGGAAAAAAGACCGAGTCTCAGGGAGTTCTTTCAGAGGATGAGCTTTATAAGGTCGTAAGAGAGCTGCAATCTCGCGGTGAGAAGGTTGTAATGACCAATGGCTGTTTTGACATTATTCATCCTGGACATGTAACTTATTTGAAACAGGCTAAGGCACTTGGCAACAAACTTATTGTTGCAGTTAACTCTGATGATTCTGTTAAGCGTTTGAAAGGGGATTCAAGACCTATTAACACGTTGGAAGATAGAATCGCTGTTTTAAGTGGTCTTTCTTCTGTTGATTATGTTGTTTCCTTCGGAGAAGACACTCCTCAGAAACTTATTTCAAGAATTCTGCCAGACATTCTTGTAAAAGGTGGAGACTATAAGGTAGAAGAAATCGCAGGACACAAGGAAGTAATTGCAAATGGAGGAAAAGTTGTAATTATTCCTTTTGTTGAAGGGAAATCAACCACTAGCATTGTTAAGAAGATACAGAAGACCTAGTGTTAGTGTATGAGCTCATTTCTATGGGGCTTTGATAGCAAACTTAAAAAAAAAACTCTCACAACTGTGAGAGTTTTTTGTGAATTTCTTTTTTACTATTCTGCATTTTTTTCTGCAGGAATAACTACAGCACCATTATCATATCTTTTCTGATGATTAAAGCTTCCTCTTGATGAAGGAGGTTCTGCTTTCTTTACGGTAATTGTTGAAATCTTATCCTTATAAATCATTTGCTGGTGATGCTTTACATCAGTAATACTAATTGTAAAAGCATCAAAAGCACTAACTAGGCCTTCAAATTTTACACCAGTGATTAAAAAGATACTTACAGGAGTGCGGGAATCCATCAGCCATTTTAGAGCTGCGTTCTGTCCTTTTCCCTGAACAAAGGCGTTAACCATACCTTTCTGACGATCTTTGCCTTTGCTTCCCCCATTCTTATGAGGTTTTCCTCCGAGTTTTCCCATTGGTCTTTTGTGCTCGGATGATTTATCTGAAAACTGTCTGTTTGAGGTTTGAATATTATCTTTCTTAAAGTCTTCCACTTTATCCACGCTCTTTATATTAGTAATG
Organism: uncultured Succinivibrio sp.; assembly: GCF_902756765.1. Lineage (NCBI taxonomy): Bacteria > Pseudomonadati > Pseudomonadota > Gammaproteobacteria > Aeromonadales > Succinivibrionaceae > Succinivibrio > uncultured Succinivibrio sp. Next base: position 50,244 of record NZ_CACVSS010000007.1, read on the forward strand.
CTTCCACTAATTTACCATGAATCAATACTTTTTGATACGAATTGATAGTAAATTTGTTTTGTTGCTGTGATTTTTGTGTGCATTGTCTTTCTATCTGAGGTCCAAATGCTCCATATAAATACAGTTGAAAAATTTTTAATAAAAATTTGTGAAAAAAGTCGCATTTTATTAAAAAAACAACTAAAATTACACCGTGAAATTTTAATGCACTTCACCTTCATTTTTTATGACTAAAGTTAAGAAAACAGTCCATAGCAAGAATTTTGTGTACATATGTGTAGCTATTGTCTCATGTATGTCGACTATTTTCGGCTTTAATCTGGGGGCTATCCTATCCAGTAAAGTTCGTTTGATCAATGTGTTCATGCTTGAAGTGTACAATGTTGACAGCATGATTAACACCTTCCTTTTAGGCGCGCTGGTGGGAACCTTTCTTGGTGGCAGATTGGTTTATGATACTGGTCGCCTGCAGTCTCTATTGGGGGCATTTACATTTGGAGTTATTGGACAGTCAATTTCTCTGATGTCTCCAACCTTCAGTACTCTGTTTATTTCTGAATTTGCTGTTGGTGCAGCTTTTGGTGTTTATCTTATTTCATCTGTAAGCTATATAACTGAAATTTCGCCCTCTTCACATAGAGGTGCCTGTTCATCTTTAGTTGCTGTCTTTTTCACTTTAGGTTTACTTCTATCCTCAATTTTAAGAGACGTTATTCCTAATTATGGTTTTTCCTGTGTTTCAGGAATAGTTCTTTTTTCTCTGCCTCTTTTAGTTTATGCCTATCTGCGTCTTCCTGATTCCCCAAGATGGCATGCTCTGACTGGCGCATCTGACAAGGCTTTGACAGAACTGATAAAGCTTAGAGTTTCCACATCCGAAGCTGCCAGAGAATTAGCTGCAATCAATGAGTGTATCTTAGGTGAAGAACGCGGTATGGCTCTGTTTTTTAGAAGTCCGGTTTTCAGATCTGTGGTGTGGTTCTTTATATTTATAAGTATTGCCTGTCAGTTCTCTGGTATGGCAATTCTTCCATATATGTCTCTGCAGCTGATTAAGTCCTTTCAATCTGCAATTACTTTAGGTGTGATTTCTCACACCCCTCAATCAGACATTAATTTCGTTTTTCTGAGCTTTATTCTTTTATCTGCCTTCATGGGGGCTGTTTTTACATTCTTCACGGTTGATAAGATCGGCAGAAAGAAATTGTTTTTATTTTCTGTTTTCTCAAATGAAATAATTATTGCTGTAATATACGTGCTTTTATATGGACATTTTAGAGAATTAGGCCAGTATGTAGTTGTTCTTCTGATGTGTCTGTTTGTGTTTGGGTCTACAGTTTCTTTAACACTGGTTTTAACCGTTCTTTCTTCTGAACTGTTAGCAGTTAAGGGTAGAGAATTCGGTTTAACTGTTATTTATTTGTTTAATTTTGCTGCGGTTATGATGGGAATGTATTTCTTCCACAGAGCTGAGCAAAGTCTTGGTCTACTGATGCTTCTGAGTTTCTTCCTGATAGCGGGAGCATTTCTTTTTTCATTGATTTATTCTGGAATGCCTGAAACAAAAGATAAGCTTCTTGAATCAATGGAAAATACAATTTTCAACGGTCGAAATCTGTTAGCGATAAAATCCGATTCGCGAGACTAATAGAATTACTTTTTTTTAACTCTGTCTTTATAGATAGAGGGGATTTTTATAATTATTTTATTTTGGTAAGAGGCAAGTGAGCCAAGGATTGTCAGATGTCAGATATACCGACAAATGGAAATTCATCAATAGTAACGTATATTGATAAATTTTTTAAATTAAAGCAGAAAAAAACAAGTATTAAGACTGAGTTTTTAGCCGGTCTGACCACTTTCTTCTCAATGGCTTACATTATATTTGTGGTACCTTCAATGTTGTCAGCTGCAGGTATGCCAAAGGATGCTGCTCTTGCTTCATGTCTTCTTACTACAGCACTGTGTACAATTTATATTGGTATTTATGCTAATTATCCTGTAGCTGTCGCTCCTGGAATGGGATTAACTGCTTTCTTTGCTTTCTATGTTTGTGGAAGCCAGCATCTTCCATGGCAGACTGCTTTGGGAGCTGTTTTTATATCAGGTATTATTTTCTTTATTTTATCTGTAACAAAGATTCGTCAGCTGATTATTGACGCGGTGCCTCCAAGCCTTAAAATTGCGATTGTTGTAGGTATTGGCTGTTTTATTTCCTTTATCGGTCTTCAGGGCTCAGGAATCATTGTTGCAGATCCTGCTACAAAGGTTACTCTTGGAGATTTGACCTCTATAAATGTAATTTTGACATTGCTTGGTATTTTATTTACTGCGGCATTGATTTCAATAAATGTTAAAGCAGCAATCCTGATTGGAATTGTTGTTGTAACAATCATAAGCATGATTATTGGCAATTCTGCAGTTCCATCTTCTATGGCGGATGTGTTCAGCTTTGAAATTCCAAATTTTGCAGGAACATTTATGCAGATGGATCTGATAGGAGCTCTACACTACGGTATCATTTCAATTATCTTTACTTTCACAATCGTTGAACTTTTTGACACAATAGGAACTCTGATTGCTGTTACCAAGATGGCAAATATGGTCGATGAAAACGGTAAGATTGAGAATATTGATAAGGCTCTGATTTCTGATTCAGTGGGAACCATTGCCTCTGCCGCCATTGGAACCTGTACGGTCGCTACCTATGTCGAGTCTGCAACTGGTATTAATGCAGGTGGAAGAACCGGCTTAACAGCCGTGTTTGTTGGTCTGTTATTCCTTTTAGGGTTCTTTATTACTCCTCTAGGAGATCTGATCCCTGCCTGTGCAACTGCTCCTGCACTGATTATTGTTGGAGGTTTAATGGTATCGAATATCAGTTCTATTGATTTTAAGGATTTCTCTGAGGGATTCCCAGCATTCTTAACAATCATTATGATGCCTTTAACCTACTCAATTGCTAACGGTTTTGCATTCGGTTTTTTAAGCTACTGCTTTATAAAGGTGTTCTCTGGTAAATTTAAAGAGATTTCTCCAACTATGTGGGGAATAACCATATTTTTAGCAGTAAGCTTCTTCCTAAGATAATTTTTAATAAGGTTAGGCTTGAGTTTTCAGGCTTAACCTGTTTTCTTAAATTTTTCTTTTCTCTTTTTATAATTCGATTTTTTTGCATAATTTTGCGTACAACGGTGTATTGTGCTAAAATTGTTCGTTGCGAATTTGGTAAAGAACGGCTAATAAAAGCTTGTCTTTCTCAGGTTCATTATCTTTATGTGTAAGCTTTTTTGAGTTTATTCTTTTTCATAACAAGTTCTGTTTTAGAAAGATTTCATAAAGATTAGTCCTGTAGTATTGGATTTTAAGGTTCAAAAGCAATCCTCGTGTTTTATTCTCTGAGGTCCTTTTTGCCATTTAATGCAGGTTTATTTTCGATTAGTTTGTCCGTTTGGTTCCTATATGCTGTTCGGCTGAACTTTTATTATGTTGAAAATTAACCGAATGTCTTCTTTTATACGGAAGTTAATGATGAAGTTATTTGCTTCATAACCTTCTGTTGTCGGAGTTGCTCTTTTCACTACTATGTTTTTTTTTCTGCTATTGCAGAAACGAATTTTCAATGGTGAATGAAAATCTAATTCTATGGATGAAATCTCCTTAAGTTTATTTAAGGATAGAGCGCCGTTTTATTCGGTTAAATAAATTAACAATCTGTATCTGCAAATTTTTATGTTTGTCCTACAGAATATAAGTAATAAAACTTAACGATGAATACATCTAATAACTCTATAAGAGAGATGACTCTCAGAGGTATTATTCTTGGTACCTTAATCACTTTGGTTTTCACTGCATCTAATGTTTATTTAGGTCTTAAAGTGGGAATGACCTTTGCATCCTCAATTCCTGCAGCTGTTATTTCAATGGCTGTCCTGAGAATGTTTAAGGATTCTTCTATTCTTGAAAATAATATCGTTCAGACACAGGCTTCTGCTGCAGGCTGTATTTCTTCTATTATTTTCGTAATGCCTGCAATGGTAATGATCGGATATTGGAATGATTTTCCCTTCTGGCAGACATTCCTGATTTGTGCTGCAGGTGGAACTCTTGGTGTTATCTTTACTGTCCCATTAAGATATGCCATGGTTGTTAAATCAAATCTGCCTTACCCTGAAGGTGTGGCTGCGGCTGTTATTTTAAAGACTGCTGACAAGAAATCTTCTGATGGAGAGTCTCAGGCACAGAGCGGTGTTAAACTTTTGGCCTTAGGTGCTGGTTTATCTTCAGTGTTTACTTTCTGCACCAGTGGCCTACGAATTCTTGTTGATGGCTTTACTATGACAGGAAAGCTTGGTGCTGCTGTATTCTCATTAGGCACAGGCTATTCTTTCGCTTTACTGGGAGCTGGTCTTCTGATTGGTATTGGTGGTGGTTTCTCTCTGCTTATTGGTACAGTTCTGTGCTGGGCTGTTGGAGTTCCTGTTTTAACCTCAATTCTTCCAAATCCAGATGCTCTTCCAATTGAGGATTTTTCTTCAGTAGTATGGGCTACTAAATTAAGATTTGCTGGCGCAGGATGTATTGCTATCTCTGCTCTATGGACTTTAATTGTTCTGATAAAGCCTATTATTAAAGGTCTGATTGACTCTATGGAACTTGCCAAGGAAGCAAAAGCTGGTGATATCGACTCAAGATTCACTGATTTAAGCTTCAAGCAAATGATCATCTATACAGTCGTTTCTATTCTGATTATATGTGGTGTGTTCTATAAGTTCACAAACAATATTGATATTCCTGCACTATGGGCTTGGTCGTTTGTTATCCTTGGAACTCTTCTTGCTGTACTTATAGGTTTCCTATTGGCTGCATCGTGTGGTTATATGGCTGGTCTAATTGGTTCGTCTTCAAGTCCTATTTCAGGTATTACCATTATTTCTGTAGTTGTCATTTCCCTAAGTTATCTCCTATTGTCAGGTGCTCAGGGTATTTTCAATATAGAAGGTGGAAGAGACTTTGTTACAGCCTTTACTCTGTTTACTGCAACTGTAGTTAATGCAACTGCATGTATTTCTAATGACAATCTTCAGGATCTAAAAACAGGTCAGCTTGTTGGTGCATCACCTAAACATCAGCAGGTTGCACTGATTATCGGTACAATTATTGGTGCTTTTGTTATTGCTCCTGTATTAGAGCTTCTATATAACAGCTATGGATTCCCTGGAGCTATGCCACGAGAACACATGGATCCAAATCTTGCTTTAAATGCGCCTCAGGCTACTCTGATGGCTTCTATTGCGAAGGGTATTTTTAATCATCACCTTGAATGGACATATATTATTGTTGGTCTGATTTTAGGTGCAGTTATCATTGCGCTGAATCTTTTTATTAAAAAGGTTACCAAAGGAAAGATGTTTGTTGCTCCATTAGCCGTTGGTCTAGGAATTTACCTGCCATCAAGTGTTAATGTCGTAATCATTATTGGTTCAATCGCATCTTATTTCATTGTTCGCAGACTTAAGCGTAAGTTTACTGATAAAGCTCAGCTTCAGGAGAAATTGTCTGTTTTAGATAGCCGCAATAACCTGATGGCTGCTGGTCTTATTGTCGGTGAAAGCCTGATGGGCGTTATTATGGCTCTTGTACTGACAGTATCTATCTCTGCAGGAGGTTCTGACGCTCCTCTTGCTATTGATTTAGGATTGAATTCTACAGTTATCGCAGTGTTATCATTTGTAATCTTCTTGGGTGGATTGGCTTATGTGTTACGCAAGATAGTTGCAGGAACATCTAAATAATCAAGTTTCCAATTGAAATATAAACTCCTCATTAGAGGAGTTTTTTCAATAGATTATTTCTACATTAATTCTACTATCTGATGTTTGAAATTTAATTTTTCTTCTCATCAATCTCTTTTCTTCCAAAAATATATTTCACATTTGCAGTTCTCAAAATGTCCATATACTGAAAATAAGTGGTCATACATTCGTGGATAATCCTAGAAATATAATAAGCCCCTAGGAATGCGAGAGTTGGAATTATCAGAAGATTTATTTAAAAGTGATGAAAAACAGGTTTGGTAATCTTAATTCTGGTATTTGGAGAAAACAGGAAGATAATAAAAAACAATGGAGAACAGTGTTCTCCATTGCGATTGAAATGAAAATTAAATTGGTTATTTTGCAATCAGACTACTGTTGATCTGGTTAATGTGTTCGACTTTCAGATCTCCCTGTGTGTACAACAGATTCAGCCTTGAAAGAATATAATCGTATCTTGCCTGAGCTGATTGCTGCATAGCATTATACAGATTCTGTGTTGCATCAAGAACATCTGTCATAGTTCTGGTTCCGACATCATAACCAGCCATAGTAGCATCTAAAGCTGATTTTGCAGAGGCAACAGAGTTCTTGTAGGCTTTTACCTTACTGATAGCTGCATTCACATCGTTAAAACTGTTATTAACATTTGATAGCAGAGATCTGTGGGCGTTTTCCAGAGCTTCTGACTGTGCAACATAATTTGCTGTTGCCTTATCAACTGCGGCAGATGTAGCACCGCCGTGGTAAATAGGGATATTCAGAGTAAGGCCAACGGATTTAGACCATGAATTATTGTCAACCCATCCTGCAGCAGGAACCTCATTGGTGTAGTCTGTATATCCTGTCTTTATATTTGCGTTAAAATCAAGAGTTGGCTCATGACCTGTTCTTGCCAGAGTGATGTTATCTTTAGCTATATCTCTTGAAACAACAGCCTGCTGAAGGGCGATGTTATTATCTTCAGCTCTCTTGATTAGCATCTTTAAGGTTTCATTTACCTTAGGCGTATCAAATTTGCTGATATCAAGTTCTGCAAGCTGATTTGCGGTAACTGTGTTTCCTGTCAGAATACGAATTTGTTCGTATGAGTTAATGAGACTGTTTTCTGCAGAAATAACCTGTGCAGTTGATAAATCATATGCAGCCTGAGCTTCGAGTTTATCTGTTTCAGCTATAAGACCAACGTTAAGTCTTTTCTCGGCTTCATCAAGCTGTCTTTTTAGAGCATGATTATTGGCCTGCTGGTATTTTAGCGTTTCAGCTGCATTTAACACATTGAAATACGCAGTGCTGACTCTTAGAACTAGGTTCTGCTGAGCGTCAGCGTAAGCTAGATCATTTAATGTTGCAGTTTTTTCTGCAATTGAACGGTTAACCCAGCTTGAGTGCCTCCAGATTGCCTGCGAAAGAGTTGCTCCTGCAGATGCGACCTTGTTGCTACCCCTAGCGCCATAGGCATCAACGTAGTTGGTTCTGGTTTTAGTTAATGAACCTACAACGTCAATCTGAGGTAAAAGAGCGGCTGTTGCCTGTGATATTCCAGCATGAGCAGCATCAGCATTTGCTTTAGCCTGATTTAGCTGGGTATCTTTTTGCAGAGCCTCTTTATATATGTCCATCAGATCCTGAGCATTGGCGCTGAAGATTGCTAATGAACATGCAACAGTTAAAGCTAGAGAAGAAATCTTTAATTTCATAAATTATTGCGAAATCCCTTCACGAAAAGAGTGCTGGTATATCGCCCCTCCTGTTAAATAACCGACTGAGCTGGTCTCTGAATATAAGTTAATCCAAAGATGATGATTTTAATAACGTTTTTAATATCGGACAGGGAGCATCAGAGAATCATCTGATAACTTTTTTTTCAATTTCGGGAGACGAAAAGAATACCCCTGTAGATTATTTTAGTTATAAAGCCATAGGATTATAGCAATACAAGTCACAATGCGTAATTTATAAATTGTGATATTGAGCAACAAATTAGTATTTGAATGTATTTTTGATGGTGGAGGTAAACGGGATCGAACCGATGACCCTCTGCTTGCAAAGCAGATGCTCTCCCAACTGAGCTATACCCCCAC
>NZ_CACVSS010000007.1:58167-64081 GCF_902756765.1 uncultured Succinivibrio sp.
AGTATTTGAATGTATTTTTGATGGTGGAGGTAAACGGGATCGAACCGATGACCCTCTGCTTGCAAAGCAGATGCTCTCCCAACTGAGCTATACCCCCACTAAGGGATCTTGAAATGGTGGAGCTAATCGGGATCGAACCGATGACCTCTTGCATGCCATGCAAGCGCTCTCCCAACTGAGCTATAACCCCATATTTCAAAACGAGATTCATTATATATGATATTTGAGATAGGTCAAGGAATTTTAGATCTTTTTTTTAGATCCCCTGTTATATGTGTATGAAATCTTTTTTTTAATATGTTCTCTAATCTCTTATATAAGGCTTCTTACTGCGGTTATATGATTTTTTTTAGTCTAGAAATTTTTTTTTATTTTCTGGAGCAGGGATAAGCTGGTTTAAAAAGAAATATGCAAATTTTTGCGCTTATTTGTTTAAAAAAATGCTCACAATCAAGTAATCTTGATTAGATACTGCTAAAATATAGGAACGAACTAAGAAGGGAGTTATTACTCATGTTTTATAATACAAATCCTACCAAGACTAAGGCTTGGGCAAAATTAACAGAACAATTTCAGAAAACAAAGAACAGACATCTGAAGGATTTATTTGCTGAAGACAAGGATCGTTTCAACAAATTTTCCTTAACTCTAGATAATGGAGATTTTCTTGCTGACTTCTCCAAGAATCTAATCGATGAGAGTATTTTAAAGACTCTATTTGAACTGGCAGAAGAAACTCATCTAAAAGAAAATATTGAGGCAATGTTCAATGGTGAGAAGATCAATCAGACTGAAGGTCGTGCTGTTCTTCACACTGCATTACGTAATTTTGGTGGCAACAAGGTTATGGTTGATGGACACGATGTAATGGAAGACATATTACGTGTTCAGGCCAAGATGAAAGAATTCTCAAACAGGGTCATTTCTGGTGAATGGAAAGGCTACTCAGGTAAAGAAATTACTGATGTTGTAAATATCGGTATCGGTGGTTCTGATTTAGGCCCTTGCATGATTACCCAGTCATTGGCTCCATATCATACAAGACTAAAGTGTCATTTTGTTTCAAATATTGATGGTACCCATATTGTTGAGACCTTAAAGCCTCTTAACCCTGAGACAACTTTATTCCTGATTGCCTCTAAGACTTTTACAACCTTGGAGACCATGACAAATGCTCATACAGCTCGTGACTGGTTTTTAAAGACAGCAAAGGACGAAAAGTTTGTCGCTAAGCATTTCGTCGCTCTATCAACCAATGCTAAGGAAGTATCAGCATTCGGCATTGATACAGAAAACATGTTCGAGTTCTGGGATTTCGTTGGTGGCCGTTATTCTTCATGGTCAGCAATCGGTTTGTCAATTGCTCTTGCATGCGGATATGACAATTTTGAGCAACTTCTGAAAGGTGCTTACGAAATGGATCAGCATTTCCGTAATACTCCTTTTGAAAAGAACCTTCCTGTCATTCTTGCTCTTATTGGCATTTGGTACAATGATTTCTATGGCTTTGAGACTGAAGCTATTCTCCCTTATGACCAGTATATGTCTCGTTTCCCAGCATACTTCCAGCAGGGTAACATGGAGTCAAACGGTAAATATGTTGATCGTGATGGTAATGTTATCACTGATTATACTACCGGCCCTATTATATGGGGTGAACCTGGCACCAATGGTCAACACGCCTTCTATCAGCTAATTCATCAGGGCACAAAGAAGATACCTTGTGATTTTATTGCTCCTGCACGTACTCACAATAAGATAGGGGACCACCATGTGAAACTTCTATCTAATTTCTTTGCCCAGACTGAAGCTTTAGCTTTTGGTAAAACTGAAGATCAGGTCATTGCACAGTTTAAGGCAAAAGGAGTTCCTGAGGAAAAATACAAGTCAATTGTTCCTTTCATGATTTTTGAAGGTGACAGACCAACAAATTCATTCCTTGTAAAAGAGATTACCCCTTATACACTGGGTATGTTAATTGCTATGTATGAGCATAAGATCTTCACTCAGGGATCTATTCTAAATGTATTCAGTTTTGATCAGTTTGGTGTTGAACTTGGTAAGCAGCTAGCTTCTAAAATTATTCCTGAGCTAAAAACTGATGAGCCAGTTTCTTCACATGACTGTTCTACCAATGGTCTGATCAATGCATTTAAGAAACTGAAGTAAATTTGTTTTAAATTTAAATAAGAAAAGAGGCTTAACTTAATTAAGGTTAGGCCTTTTTTATGTGCCTTGATTTAATTCAAATAAAATAATGATTTTTACAAAAACTGACTTGTAAAATTTTTTATTTAGTTTATTAGATGGTGGAGGTAAACGGGATCGAACCGATGACCCTCTGCTTGCAAAGCAGATGCTCTCCCAACTGAGCTATACCCCCACATAAGGATGTGAATGGTGGGATGCTCTCCCAACTGAGCTATACCCCCACTTATGTGGTTCAGAATGAACAACCGTCCGTATCTGAAAGCCGTTACATTATATAACTTAATTTCATGCCGTCAACTAAAAATTAAAAAATTTTTTTCCCTTCTTACAAAAATAAGCAGATATAAGCGATTCCTTGATAACTAACAAAATGAATATCTTTTTTAAATGTCAAATGGAATATGTAAAACGCATGATATAGCATGCAATTCTGAGTAAATAACCTTAATTCTTTGGCAAGTTGTGATCTCTAAATTCATCTGTTTTTACTCTTTAAAATAAAATATTACTAGGTATGTATATCTTCTTTGTGAGATATTTTTATATGAATAATAAGAATAATTCTGCTTTGATACTTGATTCGCTTTTTGAGGCATTTTCCTATGTTTCCTCTGCGAATTATGTGTATGTCTGTGATATGAAGACAGATCTTTCCCGTTGGAATAGGGAGGCTGTAAATTATTTCTCTCTTCCATCAGAATACATGACAAATGCAGGTGAGATCTGGGCCTCCTACATTCATCCAGATGATAGAGAAGAATTTATTTCTGATGTCAAAAAACTATTCAGCGGTGAACAGACTACTCATAATCTTCAGTACAGAGTTCGTAATCGCTTTGGTCAGTATGTGGTATGCACCTGCAGAGGTGTAGTGTTAAAAAATGATAATGGAGAACCAAACTATTTCTGTGGTGCTATGACTAATCACGGAATTGAAAATGAGAATGATGTACTGACAGGCCTTAAGAATCAGTATGGATTCTTTCTTGAACTCAATAACATTCTGGCAGAAAAAACTCATTGTAACTTGATAATGCTTGGTTTTACCAAGTTCCTGAATATTAACAATATGTATGGCTATACAATTGGCAATCGTGTATTGCAGCATGCAGCCAGATTTCTTCAGAAAATAGCAGACCCTGATGATCGTATATACCGCCTTGATGGTACAAGGTTTGTGATTATAACAGAGCGTCAGTCTCTTGAGCATATTCATAGAGTTTACAATGGAGTTCTGGAAAGAATGCGTTCATATTCTTTAAATGGGATGCGTATTAATCTTTCCTTGTGCGGTAGTGTAATGAAGCTTAATAACTTCAATATTACCAATAAAACCATTTATTCCTGTCTGAACTATTCTTACCAAATTTCTAAAAATCAGCGGCATGGTGCTCTGGTGGAGTTTAACAACAAGCCAGATCAGACTGATATTGATCAGCTAGTTAAAATCAATATCATCAGAAACTCTGTCGGAGATAACTGCAAAGGTTTCTACTTAAAATACCAGCCTATTGTAGATGCATCTTCAGAGAAAGTAATGGGGGCAGAAGCCCTTATAAGATGGGAAAACAGCAGACTTGGAGAAGTGCGTCCGGATGAGTTTATTCCAGTGCTGGAAAATGACAATGTATTTCCTGTTTTGGGTATGTGGATCTTAAGACAGGCTATGCAGGATGCACTTGAAATTGTGAAAGACAATCCTGATTTTATCGTAAGTGTTAATCTTGCATATTCTCAGTGTGAGCAAGGTAACTTTGTAAATGATGTAATTTCTCTGGTTGAATCGATTGGCTTTCCTCCTCACAATCTTTGTCTTGAGATTACAGAACGCTGTCGTCTGTTAGATATGGAACTCCTTTCAAGAATTGCTTTTACTCTTCATTCTTATGGTATAAGATTAGCTCTTGACGATTTTGGTACAGGGTTTTCCTCCCTGATGATAGTAAAGACTATTCCTTTTGATACTATAAAAATCGATCGTTCCTTTATCCAGGATATCTGTGAGAATGACAAATCAGAGCAGATTGTAAAAAGCATAACTGATATAGCCACCGCATACGGAGCAGGAGTGTGTGTCGAGGGCATTGAGAATGAGATTATGCGAGATAAGGTGAGAAAATATCAGGTCAAGAGCATACAGGGGTTCTTCTATTCAAAGCCTGTAATCTTTGATGAGTTTAAATCCTTTTGCAAAAAAGGAAGATGCTTGTTATAGAGCGCTCTGGATTTATATGTATCTATCAATAACTCACTTATAAAGTTCTAATGCTAATTCTTAAGTTTCATAAGATAGCTCTTTGCCTTTATCAGATATTTATCTGTGATGTTTCTTGAGGTTTTCAGCTTTTGGATACTGCAGTTGTTATTTCTGATATCTTCATTCAGATATAGAATCATACTGCTGGTAATATTTCTTTCAAGTTTATTGATAATACTTTTTCTGTGTCCTTTTGTGGCGAATAATCCTAGCTGCTTATCAATATCAAATACTATGTGATTTCTGAGGTCGAAAAGACAGAATTCTTCAGGATAAACCTTACCTGTATAAGTTTTAAGAAATTCCTGATAAGCCTTTACCAGTTTTTTATATCCATCTTCATGTGCGTTTACTGCCATAAGATAGGTTGCAAGGAATTTTGAAACAAGTTCCTCGTTTTGAGCTGCAAAGTCCTTATCTGCAATTAACATAAGAGGTATTTCAGCCTCGGCCATACGGGCAGAAGTAACAGCTCTGTATCCCTGTCTCTCTGCATCGAAAGTGTCTGGCGACCACAGTGCCATTCCCTCACCTGTTCCTCTGTCCATAGACTCAAGAGAGTCAACTCCAGGCTTATCTATAACAACAATGTCTGAAAAATCCAGATCAAAGATGTCCAGCCATTTTGCTAAGGTATATTCTCCAGAAGTCATTCTTTTTACATAAAAGGTTTGTCCTGATATAGTTTCAGGAGAGCCATAAACATTTGGAAAATCCGCATTCCAGCCTTTGTGTTTAAGAATTTCACTGTCAGCCCTTACAAAAACCATGTTTGAGGTTGATTCGTCATTGGCAAGACCAATGATTTCAAAGGATGAATTATTGCTAGCGCTTATAAGCGGAGTGCTGGATACGGAGGTGATATTCCAGGCTTTAGGATCATTATTATGCTGCTCGATAATTTCAACACCGCTGGTATTACAGATTTTCAGATCTATTTCAAAGCCTAATTTTTTATCCCATCCGTTTTCTTTTGCATACCATGCAAGAAAGCCATCATGTTCTAGCAGCATGGTAACCTTAATCTTAGGAAGATCTTGATTTTTCTTTTCATCTGCCGTAACGGGGGAAACAAAAAAACATCCAAGACAGAATAAGCAGAAAATACTTATAAGAAAACGAGGCATATTTACCATATGAATCCATTGTTAATTAGTCCACTATCTTAAAGTTTAGGTTAGTTGGTTAACAATGCATAAATACAAAAATCGTAAACAGAACCTGCATCTAACTTTTTTTTCTTGCTGTTAATTTTACTGAAAATTTAAGATGGCGCTGGCAATTTATTGTATTACAGAGACTGGAGCGAGTGACGGGAATCGGACCCGCGTTAGTAGCTTGGGAAGCTACAGTTCTACCATTGAACTACACTCGCATAAGCATTTAGAGAATATTTACATGATACACCAAAAAAAATCTAAATGGAATCAACTGAATAGCAACTTT
>NZ_CACVSS010000008.1:0-54997 GCF_902756765.1 uncultured Succinivibrio sp.
TCTGTAAAAGCTTCAGTTACCCATGAAGGCATTTTGTTGCCGACAGCAATGATAATCAGTTTCATGTCTAGAATCCTGAGGCCATGCAGCGGTACAGATCATCTAGCTCGTATCTTTCTCTGGCGTCATTCTGGAGAATATGAACCATAACCGAACCGGTATCAACAATAACCCATTCACCTAGCTGTTCGCCGGAAATCTTGATGTGCTTTAAGCCTTCCTTGTAAAGATTGTCTACAAGTCTCTGAGCAATTGCACTTACATGACGGTTTGAGGTGCCGGTGCAGATCACCATATTATCTGCAATAGATGAGTGTTCCTTAACATCAATGCTTACTAAATCTCTTGCTTTTGAATCCTCAAGAGTCTTGATGCATTTCTGAATTAATATTTCGTTTTCCAAATTAAAATTCTCTCTTTCTGTATAGTGAATTCTTTACAATATACTCAATAATCCCTCTATCAAGATAAGTCAGGGAGTAGGGAAATTTATCGGCATATTCTGCTAAATCCATATGCTGTTCAGCGGTTTTATAATAATCTTCAAATTCCTGCCTTATTTTACTAGAACTTACATCATTAAAGCATTCTTTTAGTAAAAAGCAGTTACCTTTTTCTTCATTAAGCTTCTGAGGAAAATCTGCATCATTTTCATATACGGCATGTGTTTTCAGATATTCCTTTACCGCAGGATTGGAATCGTCAATACTATAGCCCTTTCGTCCGATAACTACGATATTGCATTTGTCTGTTATCTGAAGTCCGTTACGCCATTTATCAAGATAAATCAGTGAATCCATTCCCATGCAGAAAAATACTGTGGCTTCAGGATATAGCGCATTGATTTTATCAATTAAATCAATGGTGTAATGTGGAACATTAGGATCTTTTTCAATATCACTGATCTGAAGATCGCTGTATTTTTCAGTCAGTATCTGAAGCATCATGCGTCGGTGTGAAAAATCCACATGACAGGTATCCTTATGAGGAGGCAGTCCGTTTGGCACAATGAGGAATTTATCAAGCGCAAGTCTGTGCTTGATATATTCAGCTATTCTAATGTGATCGTTATGTGGAGGATTGAAGCTTCCCCCTAGAACACCGATTTTCTTTATTGTCTTTGTCATTAGAGTTTTTTCAAGTCTCGTACTGCAGATGTATAAACGGAGACAGCCATGTTCTGTAAGGCCTGATATGCTTTTTTATCGTCAAACTCCTGCAGAAATTTTGCTGCCTGGGCAAGTTCCGTTACAAGATAATCATAGAAATCCTCTGGCATGGTTTGGGCTGCGCGGAGAATTACATCAGAAGTGGATGGCAGTAATGGCAGTACAATTCCGTGTGACTTAAAGAAGGCTGATCGCTCCTTAAAGTTTCTGGATCTTAAAATCTGAGCATTCTCAGGTTCTTTTAATTTTCTCATAACCCAGAGCATTCTGTCGAAATTTGACACCACCATGGACAGGATCTGAGATCTGTTGGTGTTGGTCTGACAGAGTGAGGCAAGAATATTCAGGGCTCTCATGGTGTTTGGAGCTAGAACGGCCTCTGAGAATTCAAAGCCGGTATAACGGCTGCTTGATTCCAGATAAGCTTTTGCTGTCTCAAGATCAATTCTGGTCTTACCAGAGATTTTCGCAATCGAGAAAAACTGATCTACTGCAACCAGATTTCCTTCACAGCAAAGAGAGAGAAAAGAAATAACCTCTGGTTCAATAGTAAGCCCGTGTTTCTGTGCCTGTTTGTTAATCCACTGACTGAACTGAACTCCGGATGGTGCATAGAGGATTTCGTTAACTCCTCCGATATCCATCAGAAAAGCCAGAACATGCTTGAGTTTTGTTTCAACCGAGCTCTGTCCGCGGAATTTATCGGTATATTTCTCTGGGGCTGTTGGTAGTGTGGTCTTTTTAATTCTTGGAATCTCAACCACACAGACTACACCTGGTCTTGATCTCTTGGCTAAAAGCTGAAGAACCTGAACAGTGGTTGAGTTTATCGAATCAAGATAAATCTTAATGATGCGATCTCCTCCAAAGAGACCGGGATCAATAAGTTCATTCTCAAGTCTTGCCAGATTAGCGGTAGCACCTGAGGAGAAATCGTTATTGGTAAAGAGCATGAATTCAGCTTCAGGAAGTTCCTTTCGGGCCATCTGAATCAACATGGAACTTTTCTCGTTCTTAAGAAAAGGCTCATCACTTGAAATAACGTAAACTGGTGCTAATGCCATACTATATCCGCTGAAATATACTCTGGTAGTTTTAAGTCTGTTAAGGTAAAACTGATTTTAGCAGAAACCTCGAAAACAAAAGTCAGCATTAAGCTGACTTTCGAGAAATTTCCTACTAAAAAGCTCTAGTCTTCTGGAGTCTATTTGCCTTTCTTAATGAAGCCTTCTTCGGTTAGATCATCAGGAGCTTCATTTACCATTTTTATCTTGGTCTTAGGCAGCTTATACTGCTTTTCAGGATTTAAGACTCTAATTCCGTTGTTCAGTTCTGAAAGGGCAACAGAATCTGCCTCATACTTTTCCTGAACCTGTTGAGCCTTCAGGGCATCAATAAGAGTCATTGATGGTGAATTATCAATGTAGACCTCGTTGTTGTCCTCATCCTTTGCTAATACCAGCTGTGCTGGAGTTGCCTTTGAGGCATCCGGATCAGACTGTTTTCCAAGATAGTTGATGCGGCGAATCATCTGATCTGACAGCTCGTCTAAACTTTCATCAATAAGGATCTGTCTCTCATTGTCACTGGCAAGAGAGTTGTCTCCTTTGTTGATGGTAAGTCTGCTGATGCCGTTTCTGATAATGATTGGCTTGCTGTGATTTGGTATCTTTAAGATAGCAGAGGTGGTTATCACCATGTTGTATTCTTTAGCTGAACCAAAAACATCTACAGAAACAATAGGCATACTTACAGAAGGTCCCGCAATTTCCAGAGAGGGAACATCCTTTCGGCTTTTGAATTTACGATTGGCTGTTCCCTGGTAATTAACCTTAACACCTCTAACCTGAAGCTTCTGCACAACCATTTTGTAGAACTTGTCGTGGTAAGCTCCTGTAACATCTATTTCAGCAAGAGTCGATCCAAGTCTGTTCTGATTAGGAATATGAAAACCACAGGCACTAAGTCCTAATAGCATTACCCCAACTGCAAAAAGCTTAAATCTCATCCACTACATCCTTAGTTGTTAGACAGCAACAATGTTAACCAGTCTACCCTTTACGTAGATTGATTTCTTGATCTGCTTACCCTCGGTAAACTTCTGTGCTTCAGGAGTTTCTTTTGCCTTGGCAATAACAGTTTCCTCATCCTCGTTAGGAGCAACGCTGATCTTTGCACGAACCTTGCCGTTGATCTGAACAACGATAGTGATCTCGTCTTCCTTCAGAGCGTCCTTGTCTGCTACAGGCCAGGTTTCAGTGTCGATCTCGGTAGTATTACCAAGCATTGACCATAACTTGAAGCAGATATGAGGAACAATTGGGTACAGCATGATAATAACGTTATTATATACTTCATAACGTACTGCCATAGAAGCTTCATCTGTTCCTGTGCACTTGGTTGCAAGGTTTAAAAGCTCCATGATTGCAGCAATCGCTGTGTTGAAAGTCTGTCTGCGGCCGATATCATCGGTAACCTTCTCAATGGTTACATGAAGCTCATGTCTTAACTTCTTCAGTTCAGGGGTAAGCTTGCTCTTGTCCAGCTCAACCTTAGGACCTGCATTAACAAGATCCTGAACCTGAGACCACAGCTTACGCAGGAATCTCTGTGAACCCTCAACACCTGACTGTCTCCATTCAAGAGTCAGTTCAGCAGGGGAGGCGAATAACATGAACAGACGTACTGTATCTGCACCGTACATCTTAACCATGTACTCAGGATCGATACCGTTAGCCTTTGACTTGGACATCTTGATCATGCCTTCATGATGCAGCTGATGGCCTTCCTTATCTACAGCTGAAATGATGTTACCCTTCTCGTCACGGGTAGGGAATGCATCTAGTGGATTTACCCAGTTCTTAGTTCCCTTCTCGTCAAGATAGTAGTAAGCATCAGCTAGTACCATGCCCTGACATAGCAGACGCTTGAATGGCTCGTCATACTTGACCATTCCTGCATCTCTTAACAGTTTGAAGAAGAAGCGTGAGTACAGCAGGTGTAATACTGCGTGCTCAATACCGCCGATGTACTGATCAACTGGAAGCCAGTAGTTTGCAGCATCCTTGTCGAACATTTCCTTCTCATCACGAGGAGAGCAGTATCTAGCAAAGTACCATGATGACTCCATGAAGGTATCGAAAGTGTCAGTCTCACGGGTTGCACTCTTGCCTTCGTAAGTGGTCTTGTACCACTTCTCGTCAGTCTTCAGCGGTGAAATTACACCGTTGATCTTAACGTCATATGGAAGTTCAACTGGCAGATTCTCATCCTTCTCAGGAACAACTTCACCAGTCTCATCAATGGTAAGCATTGGGATTGGAGCACCCCAGTAACGCTGACGGGAAATACCCCAGTCACGTAATCTGTAGTTAACCTTACGTTCTGCACAGCCCATGCTCTCAAGCTTATCTGCAATAGCCTTGAATGCTTCTTCAAAGTTCATGCCGTCAAATTCACCGGAGTGGCAGGCGATACCGTGTTCAACGAAAGCGTGCTCTGAAAGATCAGGATCACCTGCTTCCTTTGACTCTTTGATTACTGGAATGATATCAATGCCGTACTTCTTAGCGAACTCATAGTCACGCTGGTCGTGACCAGGTACAGACATAACAGCACCAGTACCGTAATCCATGATAACGAAGTTAGCAACATAGATAGGTACCTTTCTGCCGGTAATAGGATGAATTGCATACAGACCTGTAGCCATACCCTTCTTTTCCATGGTGGCAAGATCTGCTTCTGCAAATTTCTGAGTGCGGCATTCCTGACAGAAAGCTTCAAGCTCTGGATTGGTTTCACAGCACTTCTTAACCAGTGGGTGGTTTGCAGAAATTGAAATATAGGTAATACCCATGAAGGTATCTGGACGAGTGGTGTATACAGTAAAGGTATCATCGCTTCCGTCAACCTTGAAGGTTATGTTCAGACCTTCAGAACGGCCGATCCAGTTTTTCTGCATGGTACGAACGCGCTCTGGCCAGCCATCAAGCTTATCCAGATCGTTCAACAGTTCTTCTGCGTATGCAGTGATCTTCAGATACCACTGAGGAATTTCCTTAAGCTCAACCTTGGAACCGCATCTCCAGCAGCAGCCGTCTTCAACCTGCTCGTTAGCAAGCACAGTATTATCAACAGGACACCAGTTAACTGAAGAAACCTTCTTATATACAAGACCTTTCTTGTAAAGCTCACCGAAGAACTTCTGCTCCCACTTGTAGTACTCTGGACGGCAGGTTGCAACCTCACGAGCCCAGTCGTAGGAAAGACCCAGTGACTTTAACTGTCCCTTCATGTAGGAGATATTTTCATAGGTCCAGTCGCCAGGCTGCTTGTTGTTCTTGATTGCAGCGTTTTCTGCTGGCAGACCGAAAGCATCCCAGCCGATAGGGGCCAGAACGTTTTTGCCTAATAAACGATTGAATCTGGCAATAACATCACCCAGAGCATAGTTTCTAACATGACCTAAATGTAATCTGCCTGATGGATATGGGAACATAACAAGGCAGTAGTATTTCTCTTTGTTTTTATCTTCTGTTGCGTGGAAAGTCTGATGGTCTTCCCAGTATTTCTGTACTTCAGGCTCAATTTCCTGAGGATTGTAGGCAACTTTATTGTCAGCCATGGACTAAGTGCTCCAAGTTAAAATTTAAAAATCTGTTTAAATCTGTTCAAATTAAAAATAATCATATATTTTGCCACATTTATGCCATATTTTGACGTATGCACTAGAAAAAAATTCTTACAAAGTTTATGTGCATGTGAACCTAAATCAGGTTGTTTGCTACTTTGGGTATAAGAAAAAATACTTAAACTATGCAGAGTCTAATGTTAGAAGATGATGAGAATAACAGGCAGGAGAAGGGTGATTGCCAAAAGCAGATCTCTGTAGAACACCCTTTTGAATCTGGTCTTAGGATTAACCTTATAGTTATAGTGACTGTAAGCCCATAAGAAGGCCCAGAACCACAGTGCCAGAACGATGAATTCTGCAATGGTGCCTTTGTTAATCATTTATTAAACAGGATGTTCTCACTACGTTAAAAGTTGCTGTTCGCTATTATTAGGTTCTTATGGATAGATTATATCGAACGAATTTTTTTTAAAGAAACATATTCTTTATACTCTTCTAACAATAGTCCAAAAATATGATCTGTGTTAAAATTGCAACCCAGTACGGAGTATAATTAAGTACCTGAATGCTTCAGTTTTTTCTGCATCCATTATACGTGCATAAACTTAGTGAAGCTTTAGTCCCGGGACATAGGTCCGGGGATATTAAACAAGATATTAATGAGACAATCATGTATAAGAAATTAGCTCTAGCTTTTGCTTTTCTTTCTTCTGTTACAGCTGCAAGCGCAACCAATGTTTACAATCTAAACGGCAACCGAGTTGTAGGTGAGGAGCAGATCTATCAGATCGATCCTAATGGTATTACCACTCTTGAATATGTTGCAGCTGAGTATCATTTAGGTCTTTCCAACATGATAGAGGCTAATCCTGAGGTTGATCCAATTGTTCCTCTGAAAGGTCTGAATCTTGTTGTTCCAACCAAGCTGATCCTGCCTGATACTGTTCATGAAGGCATTATTGTTAATTCCGCTGAAATGCGTCTTTACTATTACAACAAGGGCAGAGTTGAAGTTTACCCAATCGGTATCGGTCAGATCGGAAAGGGCACACCTTTAGCCTGGACCACTAAGGTTGAGCGTAAGAAGGCTGGACCTACCTGGACTCCAACTGCAGCCATGAGAGCAGAATATGCTGCCGAGGGTGAGTATCTTCCTCCAGTTGTTCCTGCAGGTCCTGATAATCCAATGGGACTGTATGCTATGTACGTAGGAAAGCTTTACGCTATTCATGGAACAAATGCTGATTTTGGTATTGGCCTTCGAGTAAGTCATGGATGTGTTCGTCTTCGTAACGAGGATAACGAGGAACTGTTCAACAAGGTTCCTGTAGGTACCAGAGTTCAGTTTATCAACGAACCAATTAAGACTGCTGAAGAACCAAACGGTGATCTTTATATTGAAGTTCATCAGCCATTATCGAGAAGTCAGTCTGAATTTGACAATTTTGATGCAAATGTTCCTTTCTCATTTACAAAGTCTCAACTAGAATTCTTTAAGGATCCTCGAATTAATCAGGACATTTTACAGCGTGCTCTTCATGAGAGAACCGGCAGACCTGTTCTGCTAAATCCAGTGGAATTTTAAAGAATTAAGTGATTCATGCTAAAACTGTAATTGCAATGGTTTTATGTGGTCTGATGTATCAGCATCAGGCCATGGCTAGTTCTGACTCTTCAACTTATCCTTCCCAGGTCTCGGGCCACTATCAGCACAACGATATCCACAGACTGTTCTCTGATCTCAAAGAATCTGACAAGATTTTTGTAAGCAGAAATTCTCTGTTCAAACCATATGTTGTGACCGATGATAATGAAATAAAAGAGCTGTTTTCAATCAGAGCCAAAGGAGTTAATCCTCCATCCCAGAAGGGATCTCTGGAGTTTGGTCCCTCCAAAATGACCTGGGTTAATGCATCCTCTATTCTTTCATTCCTTTTCAGAAAGTACGTTGATGATAATCAGACTTTTAATGTTCCTTTTGTAGCAAGTACGGACAGAGACAGACCTTCACGAGCATATGATTTGCATTACAATGCATCAAATTTATGCTCCGGTATGGGGGGGGTCGAGTCAAATCTGAAGAATGTCTGTGTATTAAATAATCGTGACAACTTTGGTCTGGTAGAGATTAACTATAATCCTGACATTGGACTGTTCAGTTCTACATACAGAATCAGACTGCTGCCAGAAAACGGCATTCAGGAATCCTTATCTCATAAGCTTTTTTTAACTTTTGCCTCCCTGATAGGAGTGTACTCTAATCATAATCAGTCAGGTTTCAGATCTCCTCTTTCTACTTTTGATTATCATTTAACCAGTAACAATGCCTTTATAACAGAGAATAATAAATTCTCTGATTTGCAGAAGAAATGTGATTACGATTCTTTTTCATCCTGCCATTTCAAGTTTGTGGGAGAGAATACTGAAAATCTGCTGGCAGATGGGAAGAAAATCAAGAGTCAGAATGATTTTTCCTCGAAGAAGAGATTCAGTGTACATTTCACCAAGAGCGGAGTTCCAAAGTTTAATCTCAATAACACGCTTCTCTCTGGTTCTACCTATATAAACTACGGCTTCTATAATCAGGCAGAGCTGGAGATGTTCCGCGATATTGGCTACAACATCAATACCAGTGAGTTCTTTGGAACCTCTATCTACAATTCAGGTACTCCTGAAAACAGAGGTGTATACAATATCACTTCTTCATTTACGGCTACAAAAGGTGAGCTAAGGCCATTCAAACAGGAAAAGGCTTCTATTGTTCCTCTTTCAATCGGAACACATATATACGGAAGCTACAATGACGTTACTCAGACTGGAATTATTGCTAGTCAGGGCTTTGGCGGTATTGGTATACGTGTTGACGGCTCAAGAAACAGACTTGTAGTTCCTAAGTCTACATCTATTATTGAAAATGGTGAATCTGCTACCGGTATCGCCGTAACCTACGGAAGAAACAATATCCTTGATATCCGAGGCGATGTCGAAGCTAGTGGCGTAGATGGAACCGCTCTGCGTTTTGATTTTGGCTCAAATGTCCTATCTGATTTAAAAGAGTTCCGTGGTTCATACAGAAGAGTTCGAACCTATGATTATCTTCAGCGAAAAATCTCAAAGGATCAGGCTGAAAGCTATAATGTTCCAAACAATATCAGAGGACCTCTGGTTTCTACTCTGAATATTTCCGGAAAGATAACCGGCAAGAGATACTCTATTTATATTGATGATTCTGCTCATGTGGGAGACATTAACATCACTAATAAGGCCAAGATATATGGAGATATTGTTTCTAAGTGGAATTACTTTGTAGCTCCTGATGGAAAGTCCCTGTATTCTAAGGCTTATAGCTCTAAGCTGCTTGCAGGTAAGCTTCATTTTGATGCCGCATATGGTGAGAACCTGAATATTCCTTTCTTTATTAAGAAACTGGCTACCAATATCAATCTTGGTATCAAGAAAAAGAACAAGGGCAGGGATTTTACGTCTGATAACATGATTTCAGACAATAAGTCACATGTTGAAATCAAAGGTAATATTATCGGCAAAACCATCAATCTTCTCAGTTATGGTGGTATGAGCGATATTATTGGTTTAATTAACATAAACCGTCTTTATATTAAAGATTCTTCAGTTTTCATCGCTCCTTCCAAAGCAGAAACAACTTCAGTTGTTGAGATTCTTGATCTCAACAGAGGCGGTCAGCTTGATTTAACCAATGGCGGCAGTCAGACTTTCATTGTTAAGGAAAAGGCATCCATTTCAAGTAATGCTGTAATCTGCCTTGATGCGGACAAGGATGGAACGATCATCGATGATATCAAGTTTGAAGGCAGTCTATTTGCTCCTGATGGAGTTGTAAATATTGAGCCAGGTATCTCTTATAATGATGTGAAGCGATACTCCTCTGATCCAAAGGCTCTGCTGGAGTTCATGAATAATTTCGTAAGACAGGCAAATCAGAAACTTGATAAATACAATGCTTATACCAGGTTCCCTAAACATCTGTGGTATACACAGGGAGGAATGGGCAGAACTGTGAACTGTTCTTCTCGCGGCTGCTATATTGGAGATTTTATCAATACCTACAGTAACGCAACCAAACCTCTTCCAATGTGGAGATACATTCTAAGTATTGCCGGCTGTATCCTGATGCTGGCTTTCTCTGTGGTTCTGGTTAGAAAGACTGGTTCTGGCCGTTATGGCTAGGCTGTTGAACATGACTCTCTGATATGCATAATGATATCAGAGAGTTGACTGAGTGATTAAGGTCTGATCAGTTTACTCATTGTTTCTTTTGCAGGATCATCCTTCTGCCTTAGTCCACGAATACCTAAAACCAACAGTATCAGCATAATCAGGAACAGAGTCTGTGTTCCATATTTTGAGTAGAAAGTCTGACCTTTAACAGGTGAAAACTGTACTGTCAGTACTCCCTCCTGATCCTGTGGTAGTCGATCTACAACCTTACCATTCTCGTCGATGTAAGCTGTAATTCCGCTATTGGTACAGCGAAGCATTGGTTTCTGAAGCTCCATTGCCCTCATTCTGGCAATATTCAGATGCTGCTGTGGAGCTTGAGTTGGTCCAAACCAGGAATCATTGGAAACCATAATAATACCATTGGTCTGCTCTGAATCCATGGAGGAGATTACCTCTGGGAAAATAGCCTCGTAGCAGATAGCCGGAATGAACTTATGGTTATTGATTGTAACTGGCAGCTGTTCATCAGGACCACTGCTGAAAGAAGAATTTGGAATAACGAATATAGAGCCAAGAGGTCTTAATACATCTTCGAAAGGAACTGTTTCTCCAAAAGGCACCAGTTTTCTCTTCTGATATGGAAGATCATGTGCAAGATCAGCTCCATCACCAATATGTACAATTGAATTGAAGATCTTGTTCTGTGAAGATGTGAATATACCTGTTACAAGCGCAGTCTTGTCTGTCTTGAGTACAGTATCCAGATCTCCTATTAGTTCTGCTGATGAATAGTAATCAATAGGTAGTGCTGATTCTGACCAGACTACAATCTTAGAATTAGACAGCTTTGGTTTGGTAAGTGTCCAGTAGGTTGAAAAGATCTCGTTAACACTGGCTGCATTGTTGTGTACAGACTGAGTGATATTTGCCTGAACCAGTGATGCATTGATGGTTGGCATTTTTTCAACCTGAGGAAGGTTCTCAAGGAAAACACCGACCAGTAGAATCATAGCTGCTACAGGAAGGAACAGGAATTTTCTTAAAGCTGTAAGGGCAAGGGCAGCACTTAAAACATAAAGGGCTAAATTGATGCCTCTTACACCAACGAACGGAGCATAGTTCTTAAGAGGTCCTTCTACACAGGAATAACCGATATAAAGCCAAGGAAATCCTGATAGGTAATAGTAGACAATATAATCGGCAATGATAAATCCGATAGGAACAAAGCAGCATATATAAACTGCTTTTTTCTTTTTGGCGATGCTAAATGCAAGCATATTTAAAAAAGCATATGTAAAGCCAATATATCCGAATGAGAAGCCGGTAATTATAATATATGACAAAACCAGAGGAACCTGACCAAAGCCTTCCATTACAAAATTCAGCCAGGTCAGAGAAAGAGTAGCGTAGGTTCCAAAGAATAGCACGGACAGAATTCCAACCTGAGGTGTAAATTTACAGGTGTACAGCTGCATCATGAAAAAACCAAGTGCAATTACTGCAAATGGCCATTTTTCAACAGGTGCAATGGATAAACTCATAATTGCACCTAGCACCATTGAGGATAGACACATTCCTAATGGCTTGTTAATAAGAGTCAGCAGTCTCTTGCCATCAAGAAGACTGGATAGAATAAAGTATATTTTAATAAAAAACTGCATACTACTGCTTAATGTCCTGATCTGTAGCCGGTGGGGTTACCTCAAGAAGATGTACTCTTCTGTCATTGGCTTCTAGCACCTTGAATTCAAAGCCTTCAATAGTCAGCTTCTCTCCAATGTTAGGGAATTTACCCAGCATATGAGTGGTAAGACCTGCAATGGTGTCAACTTCTGCAAGCTCTGAGAATTTACAGTTAAAGAACTCGTCAAATTCCTCAAGCTCTGTTATGCCGCTGACAATGTAGGATTTTCCTTCCTTTGATTTGACGATATGCTCTGAATTTACCTCAGTATCGTATTCGTCATCAATATCACCAACGATAACCTCAAGCACGTCCTCAATTGTGACCAGTCCAGAAACTCCGCCGAATTCATCGACAACAATTGCAATGTGGAAGCGGTTCTGCTGGAACTCCTTGAGCATGGAATTAACTCGTTTGGCTTCCGGAACGATAATAGGGGAACGAAGAATTGATTTGATTGAACCTCCCTCAAGCTCCTTTAAGCCACAGGCATAAGGGATTAGATCTTTTGCCAGAAGAACTCCAACGATATGATCCTTGTCCTCACCGATTACAGGATAGCGGGAGTGTGCTGTCTGGAGAACAATTTTGGCAGCTTCCTCTATGGTGCTGTTGACATGAATTGTAACAATCTCGTTTGCAGGGATCATTACGTCAGACACGCGAAGTCTGTTGATATCAAAAATACCCTGAAGCATTTCCTCGGTATCTTCGTCAATAACCTCATTTTCGGAAGCTTCGCGAATAACCTGTTCTAATTCATCCTGACTGGTAGGTTCAGTTTTTTTTGAAAAAATCTTTGATAAAAAGGAACTGTGTTCCTCGTCGTGATTATCGGTCATAATTTTTTCCAAATTCTTGATTGCTACTCTGTTTGTTCTTCTTTAGTATTCATCATCCTTGTAAGGATTATCATAGCCAAGTTCTTCCATGGCCTTAATTTCTAGAGGCTCCATTTCCTTGGCATCTTCCTCTTCAATATGATCGTATCCGATAAGATGCAGACAGCCATGAACTATAAGATGAGCAAAATGCTCCTCAAGAGTCTTGTTCTGCTCTTTGCACTCTCTCTCTAAAACTTCCTTGCAGACAACAAGATCTCCTAATAAAGGCAGATCTTCAACTCCCTCTGGCAGTTCAAAAGGGAAAGACAGAATGTTGGTTGGTCTGTCTACATGTCTGTATGTAGAGTTCAGCTGATGGATCTCCTCTGAATTCACCATACGGATGGTGATTTCGCTATCCTTGTTTCTGCCGCCAGTCTTGAGTGCAACAGTTGCCCATTTTGTCATTAGTTCCAGTGATGGGTAGCTTTCAAGAGCTTCGTCTGTTGCAATCTGCAGATCAATTATTACTTGCATTAGACACCTCTTTTTCAGAATTTTCAGTGGAGGATGAATCGTTTTTATTATTTCTTCCGTAATAATGCTGATTATCCTTTTCGTGAGTCTTTTCGTACTCATCGTAGGCATTAACAATGGCTGCCACAACTGGATGTCTTACAACATCGGAAGATTCAAAGAAGGTAAAGCCGATTTCCTCAACTGACTTTAGAACCTCCATAGCATGCTTTAGACCTGATCTTACATTTCTTGGCAAATCAATCTGGCTAGGATCACCGGTGATAACAGCATGAGAATTGAATCCGATACGGGTTAAAAACATTTTCATCTGTTCAACAGTAGTATTCTGAGCCTCGTCCAGAATAATAAAGGAATCGTTCAGAGTTCTTCCTCTCATATAAGCCAAAGGGGCAATCTCGATAATCTGTTTTTCTATGAGCTTTTCCACCTTCTCAAATCCGAGCATTTCAAACAGGGCGTCGTATAGTGGCCTTAGGTAAGGATCAACCTTCTGTGAGAGATCTCCTGGAAGAAAACCAAGTTTTTCACCGGCCTCAACTGCAGGTCTGGTCAGAATGATTCGTCTTATTTCATTTCGCTCCAGGGCATCTACAGCTGCAGCAACGGCAAGGAAAGTCTTACCTGTTCCTGCAGGCCCGATACCAAAGCTTACATCATGAGAGACAATCTTGTTGATATAGTCTGACTGATTTGAGGTTCTTGCTTTGATAAAGCCGCGTTTGGTTTTAAAGTTGTTAGCTTTGGCATAAAGAGAATCAATTGAGCCCTTGGCATGCTCTCCTGAATAATCTGTGTTGTCCTGCTCTAGAGCTGTGGTCTCGGTTATAGCAAGGTGCACCATGTCAGGAGTAACCTCTGATGGTTTCTTAGAGCCCTTGATAGGGGTGGTGTCAACGTACAGAGACTTAATCAGTTTATAGGCTTTTTTTACATGACCGGATTTTCCTTCTAAATGAAAATGAGCGCCGGAATAACTTATTTTTACGCCTAGTCTTTTTTCAATCTGTTTTAAATTCTCGTCTTCAGGTCCTACAAGGTAGGCGATTCTATCTTTGTCGTCAGGATCTAAAACAAAATCTTGGGTAATTGTATTCATTACATTGCCTTACTGATTAACAAGCTCGCCCTTAAGAGTATGGGCTGCTACAGAAGTAATCTTTACATCAACCATCTGTCCTACAAGAGATAAAGGCCCCTTGAACACAACAATTCTTCCGGAAGATGCTCTGCTCTTGAGCTCATTCTCGTCCTTTCTGGAGGTTCCCTCTACAAGACATCTCTGAGTGGTTCCGATGAAGGCCTCGGTATATTCTGATGCCAGCTCCTCAAGTCGCTTCTGCAGAACATAAAGTCGCTGCATCTTTGTTTCCTTTGGAATAGGATCCTCAAGTTCTGCAGCAGGGGTCCCCGGTCTTATTGAATATACAAAGGAGAAGCTCTGATCGAATTTAACCTCGTTGACAATCTTCATGGTTTCATTGAAATCTTCATCGGTTTCCCCTGGGAAGCCGACAATGAAATCTGATGAGATATGAACTGTAGGGCGAGCCGCTCTAATCTTCTTAATCAGCTCAACATATTCCTCTGCAGTATATCTTCTGTGCATTGCCTCAAGAATTCGGTTTGAACCCGCCTGAATTGGAACGTGAATCCCGTCCGAGATTACAGGCAGATCTTTAATTGCCTCTATAATGTCATCTGTAAAATCCATAGGATTTGAGGTGGTGAATCTGATTCTCTCAACTCCTGGAATTGCTGCAATTTCATAAAGAAGGGAAGAGAATTTACAGTCTGAACCGTCAGGATTTAATCCGTGATAAGAGTTTACATTCTGACCTAGGAGA
Source organism: uncultured Succinivibrio sp. (assembly GCF_902756765.1). Classification (NCBI taxonomy): domain Bacteria; kingdom Pseudomonadati; phylum Pseudomonadota; class Gammaproteobacteria; order Aeromonadales; family Succinivibrionaceae; genus Succinivibrio; species uncultured Succinivibrio sp. The sequence goes on from NZ_CACVSS010000008.1 coordinate 14,895, forward strand.
TGAATTTCCTTAACCCCGTTGGCAATATGTCCTATACATTCATCAATGATGTCCTGAACCGGTCTTGACTGCTCTTCACCGCGTGTATAAGGGACAATACAGTAGGTGCACTTGTTGGAGCAGCCTTCCATAATGGTAACAAAGGCAGAAGGTCCTACCGCTCCTGCTTCCGGCAGATAATCAAACTTATCAATTGCATCAGCTGTAACATCAACTACAGGCTTACCTGAAGCAATAAACTCTCCTACCATTTTAGGTAGTCTGTGAATTGTTCTTGGTCCGAAAATAATATTGATGCTCTTATCGAGGTCAAGAATTTTCTCGGCAAGCTCAGCTCCTACACAGCCTCCAAGTGCAATAATTGTGTCATCGTTGATTTCACCTGTATGTCTCCATGAGGCGATCTGATTGAAAACTTTGTCCTCTGCCTTGGCTCTTACAGCACAGGTAACCAGAATGATTATATTTGCTCCTCTAGGAGCTGATGACTCTGCAAAGCCAGCGGCTGTCATTAAATCTCTGATTCTTCCTCCATCATATACATTCATCTGACATCCCCAGACATGTACATAGAAGGAGCCTAATTGAAGTTTTGGTGCAGATAGGGTGGTTTGAATTGTAGTCATGATTAGTAAGTTTTTTTTATATTAATTTTGTGGTTTTGCAATAATGCACTTGTCAAAAAGCTCGGTCATCAGTTCATAATCACCGGCAAATGCATTAATGGATGCATAGAGCATCATTTTAGGATCACATAGAGAATAATCAACCTTAAATCCTAGAGGAATCAGAAGCTCACGGACAAACTCTCTCTGAGCCCTTCCGTTTCCTTCTCTGAATGGATGTACAGCGTTAATCTCTCCTAGATAATAAGCTGCTTTTTCTGCGATTTTCTTTTCGCTACAGTCTCTGAGAAAATTCTCTTGTGCAAGTTCATCAAAGACCTTGTTAATTGTTTTCTCGATAAACTGAGCATCACAGAAAAGAATTTCCTTGGATATATTAACCTGGCGCAGTTCTCCTGCCCAGGGATAAATATCCTGGAAGATATACTTATGGATTGCCTTTAAGTGGGGTAGATCAAATTTGCCCTGAATAGGCTTTTTGAGTAGATCGATAATCCTTGCTCCAGTGTACAGTCTCTCGTACTGAGAAAGTACCCTAGGATCATGCTCATTGAAGTTATTTATTAAAACTTCAGTACCTGGATAGCAATAGACTTTATCGAAAGTCGTGGCTTCCAAGATTCAGGCTACCTTGCTATCTTCGGTTAATTTTGATATCTGTTCCTGAAATTCTTTAAAAGAAATTTCTCCGTCAGCATAGCTTTGTAGTAGCTTTTCCTGCTCTTCTGTCAGATATAAATTTTCCATTGCTAAAGTAGCTTTTACTTCATCTAGCAACATACGCTCTCCGTAGTAATCACACCTTCTTAATTATAACAGAAAAAGTGCTTTTTTTTCGTGTTTTAAGGTTGAATAATACTACATTATTTTGTGATAAATATCCAAATTATTAAAAATAATTATCGAGAATATTTTAGGTAATTTTTTTTATAAAAAAAACAAAAAAAATACCTCTGACAAAAACTGTCAGAGGCGATTTAGGTATGTGAAAAAAATTGAAACGTTAATAAAACATCAAGTGTTACTTAATCGATGAGTTCGGAAAATCTTCCAATAAATTGCTGGATCATTAGTCTTAAATTTCAAGTCTAATATCGTCTACGCAGGATATATGTTACAGTTGAATTCTTAGATGACACTTAGTCTGCTGAATTTACAGGATAATTTCGAAATTTTGAATAAAAAAATGCCTAGGTCAAAAGGTGTGGACCTAGGCGATGAGGTATGTGATTCTTTTTTGCTAAAAAACAAAATCATTTAAAACTTTGAAAGTCTGAAATCATTTTGTCTCTTCCGCTTTCCTATTCTGTATTTTAGATACTTTAACTTAGATAATACTTAGAGTTAATTTATCTTTTATCAGCGACTACAGGTTTAATTATATTTGTAAAAATTAAGCAAAAAGTTGATCCGTGTTAAAAAATTTCGTAAACACATCAACCTTTTGTGTAATATATTGTTTTGTAAATAAATTATATTTGTATTTTGTTGTAATAACTACTTTTGTTTGCAAATTTACAAATGTACAATTGCAGAATTGTGCAAGAATATAAGAAAATTAAGCAAGATTCTCTGCCTCATCCAAATTCTCCCAGTAGTCACGGTTGAGTTTGTAGGATGCGGATGTTAAATCAATTATATTGTGCATCAGTTCATCAAGTTTGCTACCCTTTGAGTAGTCAGCTTTAGCAAAGTGTTTGATGCGCTTGTCTTTGATAAGTTCATGCACTCTTGCCTTGTTGTTATTGACTGGATCATATACTCCAATGGAATGTCCTCCCAAAGAGTTAACCAGTTTCATACAAGGAATATCTGTCTGACTGTCTCCGATGTAGACTATATTACTAAAAGGAACTCTGATATTCTCTGGTTCATAATAGCGGTTAACATCATTGTCGTTTACATCAAGTGTACCCTTGGAAATTCTGAAAAGAAATTGTGTCTTGTTGGTGAAATTGATGTTCTGAGCAGGCCAAACTGCGGCTCCGTTGTGATCGTATAAAAATGAATTTGCATAGATCATTCTGAATTCATCAGCAATCTTTGTGCCTTCTATCATTTCTTTAAGACCCGAGGAAATAATATAGTGCTCAACCTTAACATCTTTTTTCTTGCCGTACTGATTGATCCTTGAGAACCAGTCTGCTACTCCCTTGTATAGTTTAACCTTAGACCCGAACTCCATTAGTTTTTCTCTTTTTACCTGGAATTTACCCTTAGCACCGTTGAGCATTAGATACATATAGGAAAGGTTAGGATCCATCTGGTTTTTGATTGCAAGCTTAGTTGAAAGAGCCCAGAATTCGTCAACATTCTCGTTTAACTGCTGTATATATCCCTGAGCCTGCATTTCAAAAGGAGTAAGGGTTCTGTCAAAGTCATAACAGATTGCAAGTACGTTTTCTTTGTTCATTATTTTTCATCGAAAGCTCTATTGAACTTTCTGCTCCTATCTAATAGATATTCTGTTTGAAAATATTTTAATTGAGTGTGCCATAAATTTTTTGGGGAATAAAACTAATTCATCAAATTTCTGAGAATTTGTCTAACATAAAAAATGTTAATTTTATTCTCAGAAAATTTTTAAATTAACAAAAAAATATTAAACTTAAGATAAGCTGATATAAATCATCATCAACGTGGCTTTTTGATCTAAATAAATTTTGTGACGTAAATTTATTTTTTTTATTTTGTTGACAAGCATTTTTATTTTCATATAATAATGCACGTTGTCGAACAAAAGCACCTTTGTACTTGATAGGGGTATAGCCAAGTGGTAAGGCAGCGGGTTTTGATCCCGCCATTTCCCTGGTTCGAGTCCAGGTACCCCTGCCATAATGGGGTTGTTCAGCACACTGTTGGGGTATCGCCAAGTGGTACGGCAGCGGATTCTGATTCCGCCATTACCTAGGTTCGAATCCTAGTACCCCAGCCACTCAATGGCTATGTAGCTCAGTTGGTTAGAGCGCGGCACTCATAATGCTGAGGTCACTGGTTCGATTCCAGTCATAGCTACCATTCACCTTAAATGGTGTCTTATTTCTTGTCTCTGTTGGGGTATCGCCAAGTGGTACGGCAGCGGATTCTGATTCCGCCATTACCTAGGTTCGAATCCTAGTACCCCAGCCATTCAGTGGCTATGTAGCTCAGTTGGTTAGAGCGCGGCACTCATAATGCTGAGGTCACTGGTTCGATTCCAGTCATAGCTACCATCGCTTCATTTTTCCTAACTTTCTCACAATTTTGGGTAGTTCTGCATAAGTCATTGCAAATAATTACTACTTGTCGCATTATTCTATTTATTACTCAAAAAAATAGAATACATGAGGCATGTTTAGTCAATGATCCCAAAAATATCAAATCTACCTTCCGTTGATCATCTATATAAGAAGTATTTTGATGTTTTAAAGTCAAAAGGTTTTAAAGGAGATATTGAGTATTCTCATTCTGCAAGACTGCTTGTGTCAACAGATAACTCTGTGTATCAGAGAATGCCTCAGGGCGTGATCTTCCCTAAGGATAATCAGGATATTGTTACTGCTTTAAAACTAAGAGCTGAATCTTTATATGAAAGACTGATCGTTACACCAAGAGGCGGTGGCACCGGTACTAACGGCCAATCCCTGAATGACGGTATTACCATTGACTGTTCCCGCTACATGAAAGAGATATCTGATCTTGATGAGCAGAATAGATCTGTTCATGTACAGGCAGGTGTAATTAAAGATGAGTTAAATGATTACCTGAAACCTCATGGCCTTTTTTTCTCACCTGAACTATCTACTTCAAGCCGTGCCTGTATAGGTGGCATGATTTCAAATGATGCCGCAGGTCAGGGGTCTCTGAAATACGGCAGAACATCATCTCATATCAAGGAGGTTACTGTTGTTCTTGCGGACGGAACATTAACTACATTCGGTCCGGTAAGCGGAGATAAGTTAAAAGAGTGTCTGGATAAGGATGGCCTTGAAGGCGATATCTATCGTGAATGCTATGCTCTTTTAAAGGATAACCGCAAGCAGGTTGAAAAGCTTTTCCCCAAGCTGAACCGCTTTATGACGGGCTATGATTTGGATCATTCCTATGATCCTAAAACGGATACCTTAAATCTGGCTAGACTTATCTGTGGTGCCGAAGGTACTCTTGCAGTCATATGTGGGGCAACTCTTGATCTGACCAAGATCCCTGATTTCAGAGAGCTGATGGTGGTCAAATATGAGAATTTCGACAGTGCATTAAGACATGCTGTTGAACTTATTGACTCTGGCGTGTTCTCTGTTGAAACTGTTGATTCCAGAGTTCTTTCTCTGGCAAAAAAAGACACCGTCTGGGATTCTGTAAAGGATTATATCGAAGAAGTAAAAGGTCATTCCATCAAGGGCATCAACATTGTTGAATTCAACGGCTATGACAAGGATTCTGAACACAGGAAACTTGTAGAAATCTATTCTAATGTAACCGAAAAGGCTAAGACTACTGCCAACGGAATTCTTGGGGCACAGCTTGCTGTCACACCTGAAGCTATCTCCGCAATCTACGGTATGAGAAAGAAAGCTGTAGGCCTTTTAGGTGCAGCTTCCGGTAATAAAAAACTGGTTGCCTTTACTGAAGACACTGTTGTTCCCCCAAGAAATCTTGCAGATTATATTCTGGAGTTCAGAGCTCTTTTAGACTCACTGAAAGTTACCTATGGTATGTTTGGACATGTGGATACCGGTCTGATGCATGTTAGACCTGCTCTTGATCTGACAACCGATGCTGACAGAAAGAAACTGGTAACTATCTCTGACAAGGTGGTTGAGCTGGTAAATAAATATCAGGGGCAGATGTGGGGAGAGCATGGTCGAGGCTATCGTTCCTGTTACGGAGAGATTTTCTTTAAGGATCTATATCCCGTAGCTAGAAAGATTAAGGCTGCATTTGATAGAAACAATATCTTCAATCCAGGCAAAATCTGTGTTCCTTTTGGCAATGAAAAAGATCAGATCGTTTCTATCTCCGGTCAGATGAGGGGAGATTTAGACAGAACCATCCCTGTTACCATCAGAAATTCCTTTAAAGGAGCTTTAAGCTGTAACGGAAACGGACAGTGCTTTAGTTATCAGACCAGTGCGCTTATGTGTCCAAGTTATCGTTACACCAAGGATCATATCCGTTCTCCAAAGGGCTACAGCGAGCTGATGAGGGAATGGTTAAGGCTGCTAAATGACAGAGGTCATAATATTGCTGCCGAAGAGCTCGCACAGCTGACTTCAACACCTTCTCCTGTAAACTTTGTAAGAAGATGTTTCAATACTTTTTCTACAAAGCATAAGGACTATTCTACAGAATACCTCAGTAAGATTAAGACCTGTCTGTCATGCAAGTCCTGCAAGAGTATCTGTCCTGCTCATGTAAATGCTGCTGATCTGAATTCCAGATTCCTGTCTCTGTACTACGGCCGTTACTTGCGTCCGCTGATGGATCTTCTGATCTTAGAATCAGAGCTGACTCTGCCGATACTGTCAAGATTCCCAAGAATATCCAATGCATTTTTATCCAATTCACTGGTGAAGTTTGCAATAAAGAGAATCTTTGGAATGGTTGATCTGCCTTTATTTAGCAGAAAGACCTTCAGATCACTGTGTGAAAAGGAGGGCTTTGAGGTTCTCTCTTCAAAGCAGGCTTTAGTGTCCGGTAATGAAGTGCTGATAGTAACCGATCCCTTCACTGTATGCTATGAGTGTGAAGGTCTGCTCTCAATGGCCAGGGTTATGCGAAATCTTGGTTACAAGGTCGCATTTTTGAAGCCATATGTTAATGGTAAGATTCTGGTTATAAGAGGTGACCGTCGAGGCTTTATGCATTACGCGGCAAAACAGGCTGCCCGTCTCGAGATGCTGGCAAAGGCAGGAATTGATCTTGTTGGTTATGATCCAGCCTTAACCATCTGTTATCGAGATGAGTATACTCAGATCCTGGATGATGCCCGTGGATCCTTTATTGTTAAGCTTCCTGAAGAGTGGCTTTCTGAACAGATGGAGACCTCATCATTCTCAGCTCATTTTGAAAAGATTAAGGATAAGGTTCTGTCTGTTTCAAGAACAGATGAGTTCAAGGAAATGTATTATCTGTTCACGCACTGTACTGAGCGCGCTCTGATTACTCAGTCTCCTGTTTTATGGCAGTCCATACTTTCAACCTTTGGTCTGAATCTGATCCCAGTGAATGTTGCCTGCTGCGGTATGGCCGGACTGTTTGGTCATATGGCCGCCAATCAGAAGCAGACTTATGCTGTATATGAAAAGAACTGGAAACCTGAAATCTCCAAGAGAGATTTTAATCACTGTCTGATTACAGGATTCAGCTGTCGTTCTCAGGTTCATAGAATGGAAGGCAAGAAGGCAATACATCCCCTGTTTGTTGTTGATGAACTTCTTAAGAAGGCTTTGAATGGCTAGAAACATTTTTGCGTATCTCTTCGGAGGTTCAATTTTTTTTATTGCTATTCCTGCTATTATTCTTTATATGGCTTCCTTAAGTTCCTATACCTTTATGCCTGAAGGCAAGGTAGCTGTGATTTTCGGAGCCGTAAGTTCAGCAGTCGGACTTTTGTTCATAATCTGGTCTAACAAGGAACTGATAGAAAAGGGCCATGGTGGTGCAGTAGTGGTCGGCCCTATAAAACTTTCAAAGGAAACTATAAAATTAGTAACTACAGGTCCATATTCAATGTGCAGAAATCCAATGCATATGGGGGCATTTCTGTTTTATCTTGGATTGTGCTGTGCTGTTAACTCTCTGCTTTCGCTGGTCGTACCTTTTGGCTTTTTGCTGTTTGCATATTGCTTTGCAGTTTTTCTTGATGAACCAAGATTAAAAAGAGATTTTCCTGAAGACTACGAGAAATGGATTCAGGATGTACCACAAAGGTTTTGGCCTAAACCTAAAAAAGGCTAACACAATAAGAAGGAGATTTTGATGACCATGATGTCAGGCGCACAGATGTTAGTGCGCACTCTTGAGGATTTAGGTGTAGATAACCTATTCGGTTATCCTGGCGGTGCTGTTTTAGATATTTATGATGCTCTTTTAGAGTCAAAGAAAATCAAGCATGTACTTGGTAGACATGAGCAGGGTGTTGCTCATGCAGCTGACGGATATGCCAGAGCTACAGGTAAGGTTGGAGTCTGTCTTGTTACCTCAGGCCCAGGTGCTACCAATACTGTAACCTCTATTGCAACTGCATACATGGATTCTATCCCTATGGTAGTGATTACCGGTCAGGTGGTTTCTCCTCTTATCGGTTCAGATGCCTTCCAGGAAGTTGATACTGTCGGTATCACCAGACCAATCGTAAAGCATTCATACCTGTGTCAGAGTGCCCTTGATATTCCAAAGTATATCAGACAGGCTTTCTATCTGGCTTCCTCTGGAAGACCTGGTCCTGTTGTTGTTGATATTCCAAAGGACTGTGTCCGTCCTTCTATGAAATTTGAATATCCTGAGATGAAGTCACCTGTAAAGATGCGTTCATATAATCCTACCAAACAGGGACACAAGGGACAGGTAAAGAGAGCAGCCAAGCTGCTGGCCGAGGCAAGCCATCCTGTACTTCTAATCGGTGGCGGTGCTCAGTTGTCAGGTGCAAAGGATGAAGTCCGTACCATTGCTCACAGATTCAATCTGCCGGTAACTTCTACTCTGATGGGATTAGGCGTTTATCCAAGCACTGACAAGCAGTTCCTGGGTATGCTCGGTATGCACGGAACCTTTGAGGCAAACAATGCAATGGACAAGGCTGATCTTGTATTTGCAGTCGGCTGTCGTTTTGATGATCGTGTAACCAACAACCTCTCCAAGTTCTGTCCTGCAGCAAAGATTATCCATATTGATATTGATCCTGCTTCAATTTCAAAGACTGTTGTTGCCGATATTCCAATTGTTGGTGATGCAAAGACTGTATTAGGCCAGTTTATCGATGTCTTTGATGAGTTCAAGCTTGTAGAAAATGCTTCTGCCATGAAACAGTGGTGGTCTCAGATTGGCAAGTGGAGAGAAGAGAAGTGTCTGGACTATACAGCTGACGGTAAAATTATTGAGCCTCAGCAGATTGTCGAGGCAGTTTACAAGGCTACTCACGGTGATGCAATTATTGCTACCGATGTTGGTCAGCATCAGATGTTTGCTGCTCTGTATTACAAGTTTGACGAACCACGTCATCTTTTAACCTCAGGCGGTCTGGGCACCATGGGCTATGGTTTCCCTGCAGCTGTTGGTGCTAAGGTTGGCTGCCCTGACAAGGAGGTCTGTCTGTTCACTGGTGACGGTTCATTCCAGATGAACGTTCAGGAGCTTTCAACCTGTCTTGAGTTTAATATCCCCATCAAGATTTTCATTTTTGATAATCATACCCTGGGTATGGTTCGTCAGTGGCAGAAGATGTTCTACAGAGGACATATCAGCTCTACCAACCTTAATTCAAATCCTGACTTTGTGGCTCTTGCAAAGGCATATGGTCATGAAGGTATCCGAGTAACTGATCCTAAGGAGCTTGAGGCTGCTGTGGAAAAGGCTCTGTCAATGAAGGACAAGCTGGTTATTGTTGATATTGCTTGTGATACCGATGCCAAGGTGCTTCCAATGCAGCAGATGGGCGGAAGTATGTCAGATATGTTCTTAGGTGAGGAATAGTCATGCGTCAGATCATTTCTATTTTGCTTGAAAACGAAGTTGGTGCTCTGTCCAGAGTGGTAGGACTCTTTTCTCAGAGAGGTTATAACATTGAGAATATTACTGCCGCTCCAACCGAGGATAAAACTTTATCCAGAATCACAATTCTTACAGAAGGTGACGGTTCTATCGTAGAACGTATTACCAAACAGTTGCATAAGCTGGTTAATGTCATTAAGGTATCTAGCCAGCAGGACAACTCAGTTGATATTGTTGAAAGAGAGATTCTTTTTGTCAAAGTGCAGGCAGTAGGTCACACTTTAAGAGAAGAAATCAAGACACTCTGTGATATTTTTAAAGCACAGATTGTTGATATCACACCTGAACTCTATATCCTCCAGTACGTGGATACCTCATTTGAGGTCGACAGATTCCTCAAGGCCGTGTCAGAACAGGCCGAAGTCGTCGAAACCGTGCGTTCCGGAGTGTGTGGAATATTTAGAGGCGAACATTCACTGCATTCATAGAAAACAGCTGAATTTACAGAAAAGCCTCGATATAAATCGAGGCTTATTTATAGGTGTGGAGCTGAAATAAAATAAATAACGGAGTTCAGCTCACAAACGTAAGAATGGTTATGGATAAAAAAGATTTTATTGAATACAAAAAAGATCTGCTTGGCAAGATTGATGCTCTGTATCAGAATCAGGAACTGTTCAAGGTAATAAATCTGCTTGAAAACTCCGATCTGGATTTTGACTTGTGTAATGAGCTGGTTAGAGCCTATATCAACGCTGCTAACAAAACCTCCGATCCTTACTCATTATTCGAGAAGGCTAATCTGCTTTTAGATCGCTTCTCTCTTGAGGGAAAGGATAATGCCAAGCATCAGTTCTACAGAGGTTATATCCTGTTTAAACAGGGACTGATTGAGGACAGTAAAATCAGATTTGAAAGAGCGCTTCGTTTTGCCTCAGTAAGTGACGGCAGACTTTTTGAACAGATAACCACCATGCTTGCAAATGTCAATTCAATGATTGAGCTTGCAGCCTTCAAAGGACAGAGTGACTCGAACAGAAAGCAGATCCTAGAGCATATACAGCAGAATTTTGGTGAATATCAGCATTTATGCTCTTTTGATAATGTTGAAATCTATAGAGTTCCTCCAACTGACAAGCATGACTACAATCTTCTGGTTAGCGTTGGACTGTCAGGAAAGGTTATCAAAGGCATTGATGGTGCTAAGGACGAATGTGTAGAGCTATGTTTTGCTTTGCCAAAGGATTACAAATTCAATCCTGAGTCCAAAAGCAATTTTGAAGTATTCCTGATGATTGAGGTCATTAAGCATCTGATTTCTACTAAGGATAACATCGGCTTTGGATATTATCTGGAGAAGGATACAGGTTTTAGCTCAAGAACTGCATTTAACGGAGCAATGCTGGTTGGTCTGGGTGATTACGAAAAGTCTCAGCAGATAATGGAACTCGGAAATGCAGAGCTTTCATTTTTAGAGCTTCTGCCTTTAAGACCAATGGAACTTAATTTTAGAAAGTCTCATTCAGCTCTGGAGCTGCTAGAACTTTTTAAGGAACGTCTGGTTATGATTACTCCATTTATCTCCACCCGTGATGATGTATGCAACGTGGTGCCTAAGATTTAACATACAGATTTTAAAAGAATAATTTTTTTACATTAGATAAATAGAAACAGACTATGGAAAAATTAAATGGTGCAAAGCAGGTTGTAAGAGTACTGGAAGATCTCGGTGTTGACCGTATTTTCGGATACCCTGGCGCAGCCGTTACAGATATTTATGATGAGCTTTTCGACTCTAAGATTGCTCATGTTTTAGCCCGCCATGAACAGGGCGCTGTGCATATGGCGGATGGTTTTGCCCGTTGTACCGGTAAGGTCGGTGTTGCTCTGGTAACATCAGGTCCAGGCGCAACAAATACAGTTACAGCCCTTGCAACTGCATATGGAGATTCAATTCCTCTGGTACTGATAACAGGCCAGGTAAGTACTGATCTGATTGGTACAGATGCCTTCCAGGAAGTTGATACTATGGGCGTAACCCGTCCGGTTGTTAAATACAGCTTCCTATGCAAGAAGCCTGAGGATATTGCCAAGAATATCCGCAAGGCCTTCTATATTGCTTCAACCGGCAGAAAAGGTCCTGTGGTTGTAGATATTCCAAAGAACTGTCAGAATCGTAGCTATCTGTTTGACTATGAAAAGAATTCAGATATATCAATACGCTCTTATAACCCTACCGTATTTGGACATAAGGGCCAGGTAAAAAGAGCTGCAGCTCAGCTTGCAAAGGCAAAACAGCCGGTTATGCTGTTAGGTGGTGGTGTAGTTCAGGGTGATGCTTCAGAGATAGCAGCAAAAATTGCAAGACGACTGAATTTCCCTGTGGTTTCAACTCTTATGGGAATTTCCTCCTATCCAACAACAGACCGTCAGTATCTTGGAATGATTGGTATGCATGGCCTTTATGAAGCTAATGAAACCATGCATAATTCCGATCTGATCTTTGCGGTTGGAACCAGATTTGCTGACAGAGCTACAAATATGGTGGCTAAATATTGTCCTAATGCAACAGTGGTTCATATAGATGTTGATCCTGCATCAATCTCAAAGACAGTCAGCGCCAATATTCCTATTGTTGGTGATGCCAGAACTGTTCTCACTCAGATTGACAAGGAGCTTGATGAGCAGGGAGTCAAAGAGCCTAATGATCTGTCCTTATGGTGGAAACAGATTGAAGAGTTCAAGAAAAAAGATTGCCTTAAGTATACAAGAAAAGAGGGCATGATTAGACCTCAGGAAGTAATTGAGACTATCAACAGAATTTCCAACGAGCTTAAACTGAATCCGGTGATAACCACCGATGTCGGTCAGCATCAGATGTTCTCAGCTCAGTACTTTGATTTTGAAACTCCAAGACATTTTATAACCTCTGGCGGTTTAGGCACTATGGGCGTAGGTCTTCCTGCTGCCATCGGAGCAAAATTTGCACTTCCTGATGCCAATGTATTCTGTATTACCGGAGACGGATCTTTCCAGATGAACATGCAGGAGCTTGCTGTCTGCAGAAAGTATAAGCTTCCTATTAAGATTTTTATCCTGGATAACTCTGTTTTAGGTATGGTCCGTCAGTTCCAGACTGTGTTCTATAAAGAACGTTACAGTGCCACCAATCTGGATGGCAATCCTGATTTTGTCAAACTTGTTGAGGCGTATGGCTTTAGGGGCATTAGAATTACTGATAATGACAAGCTTGAGTCAACTATCAGAGATGTTCTCATGGCAAAGGATGAATTCATACTGGTTGATATCATTACAGATACCAACACTAAGGTAATGCCATGGCTGAGAGCTAACGGTTCAATGATAGACATGATGTTGAATGAGGAGGAGAAATAAATGAGACACGTTATATCAATCTTGCTGGAAAACGAAGCCGGTGCCTTATCTCGTGTTGTAGGTTTATTCTCTCAGCGTGGATACAACATCGACGGTCTGACTGTAGCTCCTACTGATGATCCTACCTTATCCCGCTGTTCTATCCTGACTACAGGAGACAAGTGGGAAGCAGAACAGATTACCAAACAGCTGCATAAGCTAGTCTGTGTCTACCGTGTTTCAGCTTTATTAGAAGAGGCAGAAGGCGGAATTGAGCGCGAGATGGTACTCATAAAGGTTAATACACCAAACAAGAATGCTCGAGATGAGGTTAAAGGTCTGGCTGATATCTTTAATTCAAAGATTATAGATGTTAATGCGGAAATCTTTACCTTAGAGTTTGTCGGTAATTCATCAGAAATTGACAACTTTATTACCACAGTAGGCAAGCTTGTTGAAGTTCTTGAGGTAGTAAGATCCGGTGTAGTGGGAATAGCCAAGGGCAATCATTTCATGAAGCCTTAGAGCATTCTTTTGATTTGAATTAAAACAAAGGAGAGGATCTTGATCCTCTCTTAAAACATCTCTTCAGGTATTTTTTAACCTGTCTTACCTAGTTCTTGTCATTAACTGCCAGACTGTCTTTAGCCTCATTTGGAATCATTTCCATGGTATTTCCCTCTATGGTCAGTACATTACTATCCTGTAACTTTACATAGTGAGAGCCTGCTGTATTAAAGTTTGCAAGTTTGTTCTTCAGATTTCCTCTGCCGGCATACAGAAGATTCTGCAGTTCAAGAAGACTCTTCTGCTGTTTGTCGGAACTGCTTAAGACGGCAGCCATCTTCTCCTCAATGGTAGAGAATTTTTTCCAGATGTCCTGCGCTGTTCTGATGAGCTCTCCGATATTTTCTGTCTGCTCAGACATCATCCACAGATTGGATACTACACGTAGGGCAGGTAGCAGTGATGAAGGAGACACCAGGTAGATTCTGTTTCTGGCTGCTTCATTGTACAGTCCTGAATCTGTCTTTAGTGCATCGTAAAGAGCTCCATCCAAAGGTACAAACATAAAGACAAAAGAAGGGCAGTTTAAGGTCTTCCTGTAATCATCACAGTATCTTTTAGCCTTAAGTTCATTAACATGTTTTCTAACTGAGGCAATATGTGCTTTGAGGTGATTATCCTTTTCAGCTTTGTCCTGTGCATTGATGAAATTTGTATAGGCTGTAAGAGAACATTTTGCATCAATTACTATACAGTGATTATCTGGCAGATAAACTACCGCATCAGGACGACCGGTATGATTTATGTCATTGCTGTCTGGTTTTACAGCCACTTCTCGTTCGTAATCTCTGCCTTTTTCAAGTCCAGAGCTTTCCAAAACCCTTTCAAGTTGAAGTTCTCCCCAGATACCTTGAGTCTTTACGCCAGAGCGAAGTGCATTAGTCAGTTCCTGTGCCTGATTTGACAAAGTCAAAGAGGATTCCTGCAGATTCTTAAGCTCATTTTCAAAAGCACCAACTCTTTTTTCCTGCTGGGCATGATTATCGTTGACCATCTGCTTGAATTTATCAAGCTCTTCTCTTAATGGCTTTACAATGTTCTCAAGATTAGACTGAGAGTGCCTGCTCAGATCTTCTGTTCCATTCTTTACGAATTTCTCGGAGAGAGCGGTTAGCTGTTCTTCTAACTTCTGCTTTGAAAGGTTATAGGTTTCCTCAATCTTCTGATAGAGTAGTCTGTCTGAATCAATCTTGGCTTCAAGAACCTTGTTTTTTGTTATGAGCTCTTCCTTTTGTGTGTTGAGTTCTAGCTTTTCTTCAAGTGTGGCTGTGATCTTATCGGAGATTTCCTGGTAGTTTCTGATCAGAGTTTCATTCTGTGTTGAGAGATCTTTATTCTGATCCTCTAGGTTTCTGATGTTATTCTGGAGATCGGCAACATTCTTTTCTAAAAGTCTTATTTTCTCGGCGCCAAGTGACATCTGTGAACTTAATGCGCTGTTATCGGACAGACACTTCTGATACTGGAGATTAAGATTAACAAAGTTCCTATCACTCTCCTCACTTCTGAGTTTGAGATTATCGAACTCTGAATTTTTCTGATTTAGGCCGTTGTTAAGATCCATAACTGCTTTGTTCAGTTCCTGATTGGTCTTATCAAGCTCAGTTGCCTTTTTGCTCAGATCGGAGTTTCGGAGATAAAAGTAAATTGATGTAATCAAGAGTAGACCAATGATAGCCACGAAGATTATCGGGTTATTTAAGATAAAATCCATTGTAAAATCAAGTACCTGTGACATTCTTTAAATATTGTTTTGTTTTTTAATGTATAGGGTTACCACATGCGTAGTAGTACTGTATCTATGATACCACGAACACAAAAATGCGCGTTTAAAACGCGCATTCTCTTTAAATATCTATGGCCATTTCGTTTTCCACTCTGACCAGATAATCATGTATTTCTATCTGCGAGCGGATCTGTTTTTCGTTCGGACCAGCCTGAACGTAGTTGTTAACCTGATCTGCATCAACAATTCTGGCTTTTCGATTATCCTTCTGCTGCAGTATCAAAATAGCTTTGATCCTCTCCTTTAGATCAGGATCGAGAATTTTGGTTCCAACTTCTATTCTCAGATCAAGATTTCGTCTCATCCAGTCTGCGGAACTGATATAAAGCTCATCATTTCCTCCGTTATTAAACAGCATGACGCGAGGGTGCTCAAGGAAGCGATCGACAATCGAAGTGATATAGATGTTTTCTGACAGTCCTGGAACTCCTGCCTTTATTGAGCACATGCCTCTGACGATACCTCTGATTTTAACTCCGGCCTGACTTGCCTCGTAAAGCTTTTCAATCAGGTCAATATCTACAAGGGCATTGACTTTAAAGTTGATGGCGGCCTCTTTTCCTTCTTTTGCAAACTTGATCTCTCGGTCAATCATGGACGCGATTTTTTCACGAGCATTCAGAGGTGAAACCAGAAGGTTGTTGAATACTGGTCGAGTGTATGGGTATTCAATAAATCTGAATACATCGTTTACTTCGGAAGTTACCTTCTCGTTTGCAGTGAACAGTGCAAAGTCGGTATAGATTTTTGCTGTCTTTTCGTTGAAGTTACCGGTACCGATATGTGCATAGTGGATTATCTTATCCCCTTCATGTCTGGTAACGAGACACAGTTTTGAATGGATCTTGAGGGTTGGCAGTCCGAATAGGACCTTAACACCAGCCTGTGTCAGGAAGGAGGCCCATTTAACATTGTTTGCCTCATCGAATCTTGCCTTAAGTTCAACCACTACGGTAACCGATTTTCCGTTGTTGGCAGCATGCATCAGCGAGTTGATAACACGGCTGTTGCTGGCTACTCGATAGATGTTGATCTTAATGGAGCTTACCTTTGGATCATAAGAGGCGTAACGCAGAAACTCTGTGAAATAGTCAAATGAATAGTATGGATAGTAAAGTAGTACATCCTTTTTAGCTATGGCCTCAAATGGAGTAATTGCGGTCTCAAACTGAATTGACTTGATCTCACTGAGGCTTGGGTTTTCCATGTCATCGCTGCCAATGCTTGGGAAGGATAGGAAATCCTTGAAGTTGTGGTAGCGGTTTCCTGGCATCATGGAGTCAATGGCAGACATCTTAAGCTCGCTTGCCATGAATCTGACCATATCCTCTGGCATTGCGGCATCATATGAAAAACGAACCGGCATTGCGTTAAGTCTCTGTTTAAGAGCCTCTGACATGTTCTCTAAAACCGAGCGATCGATATTACCCAAGAGATCGTATTCAGCATCACGGTTCATTTTAATCGAATAGGCTTCAATATTGTCGTATTCGTAAAGACCGCGGAAGATCATCTCCATGCCTACACGGATGACGTCATCGAGGAACATGAAGACGACGCTGTTATCTTCAGATGGCATACGGATAAAACGAGGAATCTTGTCTGTTGGAATTTCAATTAGGGCATGATATTCACTGGTACTGTTTGAAAGCTTTACCAAAAGATAGGTAAACTCATCCTTTAAGAACGATACCAGATCGGTTTCTGCATCAATGATTACAGGATTGATATGTTTTAAAACATGATGCTTGAAATAGGAGGATACCCAGTCTTTCTGGTCCTGGGTAATAGAATCCTGATCTCTCATCAGAATATTATGCTTGGAGAGTTCCTCGAGCAAATCTGAATAGATGCTGTTAAGAGTTCTCTGATATTTGTTTGCTTCATTCTGAACCTGACGCAGAAGGTTTACAGCAGCCTCGTTTTCTCCCTGTGCATTATTGATGATTACCTGTCTTTTAAGTTCAGCTACTCGCACTTTGAAGAATTCGTCAAGGTTACTGGAATAAATACCTAAAAATCTGACTCTTTCGATTAATGGAACAGAAGGATCTGCTGCCTCCTGTAGAACTCTTCCGTTAAATGAAAGCCAGGATAGTTCCTTTGGAACAAATTTATCTATCATGTCCGCCTCTTATTTTCATATCACCTAATAGACAAGTATAGTTAGTGGAGTGCAGGTTTGTGAATTTGTTGTGTGACAATTTCGGAAAGTCATAACATCTAATATCTGTTTTTTTTGATGAAAGACAAAAAAGTCAAAGAAATCAGACAAAAAACTACTATCTGTTGAATCAATCCAAAATTAAGTTTCTAGTCTTTGAGAGAATCTTTGGTTTTTGAGAGTTTCTCAAACACATTGTTGTTAAACGCAATGTCAAAAAGATACTGCTTGGCGTTTTCATCTCCAAGTTTTGCTGACTCTTTGAGCAGATCTGCGCCGATTGCGAAGGTTTTTTCATTGTTGCAGAATAGTCTGCCCATGATGTAATAACCTGTTTTTAGGCCCAGAAGATTAGTTACTCTGCGAGACCAGTACGCACCATCATTTATAAGATCTTCAGAATAGAACTGACGGGCGATTTTTGCAGATACCGTTCCTCTTGAAACAAAGTAATTGAGATATTCCTGATGTCCTTCGCTAACAGCCTTCTGAATACACATTTCATATATAAGGTTGGTATTAACCTTCTGATATTCATAAGGCTTGACCTCGTATTCGAGAACTGATGAATCTTCAAGCTCTGGCAGGGCTGTATTTTTGTCAAAATCATCTGTCTGAAGAGAGGATACGTACATACGTACAACTTTTGGGGCTGCACTCATATCTCCGGTTGTACATTTTTTTGCGTATTCGGTGAAGGTTTCTTCTGCTTTTGAAGAATATTCCTGCTTTTCTTCAACTGGCACCACTATCTTTTCTGCTGTTTCATCCTCTAAGGCACAGCCATTGAGGACAACAGAAAATACCATAGACAAAAGCAGGAATGACTTTTTCACAGGTTCTATTCCTGTGGTAGCTCGAAATTATCAACCTGGCTGTTAGCAGGAAGAGTCTGCGAGCCGGCTTCAAAGCCGGATGGACGCTTGAAGTCACCTGACATGTCCACAAGAGTGTTGTTCTGGAAGAGTAAAACCAGGTTCTTGATTTCAGGATCGCTCCAGCCCTCACGTTTGAAGGCTGTGTAGTACCAGCGTGATTTATCAAAAGGATCAACCAGCATAGGAGCTCCTAGAACATATCTTACCTGTTCTGATGACATTCCATATGAAAGGTTATTAACAAGATCCTGATCAACATAGTTACCCTGATTAAGATCTGCTCTATATGCACATGAAGATACAAAAGGTACACAGGCACAGATTGCAGCCTTGCATAAAAATTTATTTAACTTCATAAAAAAATCCTTTTTTTAAAAGAAATTGTAGCAAAAAAGAGTATGTATCTGATTTTATTTTTATTTATTTTTTTATTTTTTTTAGATATTGCTCTTGAAATCAAAAAAGTCGATCCCCATCTTAGTTGTAACGTTAAATTAACAACAATTTTAAGAGAAAAAAATGCAGACTGAAGAAACTCAGATGAAACAGGCTTTTGAGAATGCTCAGAATCTTGATGATTCTCAGAATATTGAAGAAATAGAAACTGAAAACGTTGAGGCTCAGAATGATGTTGAACCAGAGGCTGAAAATGCATCTGAGGAAAATCAGGGCTCAACCTTTGATGTTAAAGAAATTCTTGCTGAGAATGAGCAGTTAAGATTACAGATTTCTGCTTTGGAAACTAAGCACAAGGACGAGATTGACCGTTTGGTTCGTGCTGTTGCCGAAACCGAAAATCAGAAAAAACGTATCGAAGCCGATGTTGAGCGCGAAAGAAAATTCGGTAATGAGAAGCTTCTAAAAGCTCTGATTCCTGTTGTAGATTCACTGGAGTTAGCACTGCAGCATACTGATCCGAACAATGAAGCTGTTAAGCCTACTATTGAAGGTGTACAGAACACAGTTACTCTTTTATTAAAGGAGCTTTCAAAGTTTGGTGTTACCGCTGTAGATCCATTAAATCAGCCTTTTGATCCAAATCTTCATCAGGCAATTTCAATGGCTCCTTCAAACGAGGTAGAAGCTAACAAGGTAATGTCTGTTATGCAGAAAGGTTACACACTGAATGGAAGAGTTGTAAGACCTGCAATGGTTATTGTATCCAGAGGCGCTCCTCAGGAGGCTCCTGCCGGGGATGAAAAAAATACAATAAATATTGAAGCATAGTCTTGAAAATAAAATATTAGACTCCATTTAGTAATACAGATAGATAAACGTCAATTAGTGACACAAAGATTTTGAAATAGAGGAAATCCAAAATGGGTAAAATTATTGGTATTGACTTAGGTACTACTAACTCATGCGTTGCTGTGTTAGATGGTGACAAGGTTAGAGTATTAGAGAATTCAGAAGGTCGTCGTACAACTCCATCAATCGTAGCTTATGCTAAAGATGGAGAGATTATTGTTGGTGATGCAGCAAAGCGTCAGGCTGTAACCAATCCAAAGAACACATTATTTGCTATCAAGCGTTTAATCGGTCGTCGTTATGACGATGCCGAGGTTCAGCGTGATGTTGGTATCATGCCTTTCAAGATCACCAAGGCTGATAACGGTGATGCCTGGGTAGAGGTTGATGACAAGAAGTTAGCTCCTCCTCAGATTTCAGCTGAAGTTTTAAAGAAGATGAAGAAGACTGCAGAGGATATTCTTGGTGAAGAAGTTACTGAAGCAGTTATTACCTGTCCTGCATACTTCAATGATTCTCAGCGTCAGGCAACCAAGGATGCCGGCCGTATTGCTGGTTTAAATGTTAAGCGTATTATCAACGAGCCTACTGCTGCAGCTATTGCTTACGGTGAGGATAAGGCTAAGGGCGAGCAGAAGATTGCTGTTTACGACTTAGGTGGTGGTACATTCGATATTTCAATTATTGATATCGATGAGTTAGACGGTGAGAAGACTTTCGAAGTATTAGCAACCAACGGTGATACTCACTTAGGTGGTGAGGATTTCGATAACCGCATCGTTGATTACCTGATCGATGAGTTCAAGGCTGAGCAGGGAGTTGATTTACGTGCTGATCCATTAGCTTTACAGCGTTTAAAGGAAGCAGCAGAAAAGGCTAAGATTGAGCTTTCATCATCACAGCAGACCGATGTAAACCTACCATACATTACTGCTGATGCAACTGGCCCTAAGCACATGAACATCAAGATTACACGTTCAAAGCTTGAGTCATTAGTAGAAGATTTAGTAAACAGAACCTTAGACCCAGTTAAGACTGCTCTGTCAGACGCTGGTCTGTCACCTTCAGAGGTTAACGACGTTATCCTTGTTGGCGGTCAGTCACGTATGCCTATGGTTCAGAAGCTTGTTGCTGATTTCTTCGGTAAGGATCCTCGTAAGGATGTTAACCCAGATGAGGCTGTTGCTATCGGTGCAGCTATTCAGGGTGGCGTTCTGACTGGTGATAAGAAAGACGTTCTTCTGTTAGACGTAACTCCTCTATCATTAGGTATTGAGACTCTTGGCGGTGTTATGACTACTCTGATTGAGAAGAACACAACCATTCCTACTAAGAAGTCACAGGTATTCTCAACTGCTGAAGATAATCAGCCTGCAGTAACCATTCACGTTCTACAGGGTGAGAGAAAGAGAGCTGCTGACAACAAGTCACTTGGTCAGTTCAACCTTGAAGGCATTGAGCCTCAGCCACGTGGAATGGCACAGATTGAAGTTACCTTCGATATCGATGCTGACGGTTTAATCCACGTATCAGCTAAGGATAAGAAGACCGGTAAAGAGCAGAAGATTACCATTAAGTCATCTTCAGGTCTGTCTGATGAGGATATCAAACGTATGGTTCGTGAGGCTGAAGAGCATTCTGCTGAAGATAAGAAGTTCGAGGAACTTGCTGCTGCACGTAACCGTGCTGATTCAACTGCTCACCAGATCAAGAAACAGATGTCTGATTTAGGTGATAAGGTATCAGATGCTGATAAGACAAAGATCAACAAGGCTTTAGGTGATCTTGAGATGGCATCTCGCGGTGATGACAAGGAGAAGATTGAGCAGGCTGAGAAGGCAGTGCTAGAGGCTGCAGCAGTTCTAATGCAGGCTGGTCAGGCACAGGCTCAGGCTCAGCAGCAGACACAGCAGTCTTCACAGCAGTCAAGCGGTGCTAATAAGGAAGACGATGTCGTTGATGCTGAATTTGAAGAAGTAAAAGACGACAACAAGTAATTAGTACTTAGTTTTTCCTAAAAAGGTGGGTGATTTTATCATCTGCCTTTTTGTCAATTTAAGAGGATGATATGGCTTCCAAACGTGATTACTATGAAGTGCTAGGTGTAGAAAAAGGCGCTGATGATGCTGCTATCAAACGTGCCTTTAAGCGTTTAGCTATTAAGTATCACCCTGATAGAAACAAGGATCCTGATGCTGGTGAGAAGTTCCGTGAAATTAACGAAGCTTACCAGGTCCTTTCAGATCCTCAGAAGCGTGCTGCTTATGATCAGTATGGTTTTGCTGGTGCAGACGGCTCTCAGGCCGGTGGCGGTAATCCATTCGGAGCAGGCGGTGCTGACTTTTCTGACATGTTCGGTGATATCTTTGGTGATATTTTCGGTGCTGGAAGAGGTGGTTTTGGCTCCCGTTCCTCAGGTCCACGTGAAATCCGCGGAAGAGATCTTCGTGCAAGAATCACTATTACTCTTGAAGAGGCTGTTAAAGGCTGCAAGAAGAAGCTTAACGTTAAAACCTATGTTAAGTGTGATACCTGTGGAGGCTCAGGCTTAGGTAAGAACGGTAAGAAAGAGACCTGTCCTCACTGTCATGGTCAGGGCCAGATCTTCATGCGTCAGGGCTTCATGCAGGTTTCTCAGACCTGTCCTCACTGTAATGGTTCTGGATATGTTATTACAGATGGCTGTAAGTCATGTTCTGGCACAGGTCGTGTATTAAAGTCTAAGACTCTTGAAGTGGATATTGCTGCAGGTGTTGATACCGGTGACCGTATTCGTCTTACCGGCGAAGGCGAGGCCGGTCTGAATGGTGCCCCTGCAGGTGATTTGTATGTTGTTATCGAGGTTAAGGATCATGAAATCTTTACCCGTGATGGCAACGATCTGTACTGTGAGGTTCCAATCAGCTTTACTACAGCTGCTCTTGGTGGAAAGGTTGAGGTTCCTACACTTGAAGGTGCTGTTAATATCAGTATCAGACCTGAGACTCAGACTGGAATTATGATGAGAATCC
Source organism: uncultured Succinivibrio sp. (assembly GCF_902756765.1). Classification (NCBI taxonomy): domain Bacteria; kingdom Pseudomonadati; phylum Pseudomonadota; class Gammaproteobacteria; order Aeromonadales; family Succinivibrionaceae; genus Succinivibrio; species uncultured Succinivibrio sp. Next base: position 37,241 of record NZ_CACVSS010000008.1, read on the forward strand.
CTGGTAAGGGGGTTAAGTCCTACAACTCATCTTTCAAGGGTAATCTGTACTGCAAGATTGTAGTTGAAACTCCTATTAATCTGACCGCTCATCAGAAAGAGCTGCTTAAAGAATTTGAAGCTTCCCTAAATGGTGAAGATAAGGATTCAAAGGACAGCAAGGATGACAAGTCATCTAAAGATGAAAAGAGTGCAAAGAAAAGATCTGAAAGCGCAGCGAGGCACAAACCAAAATCGGAAGGCTTCATAAAAGGCGTAAAGAAGTTCTTTGATGATCTTTCAAGCTAAAAGAATGGTGATTTTTGTCAAAGCAGACTTAAATCACTGTTGATTGAAAGTCCACAAAAGTGTATATTTTTACGTACAGAATGGCGCCTAATTTGAAAATTAGGCGTTGTTTTTTTTACCCTGAATTCTATGTCGATACCCTTGTTATTTAAGGGGATCGTAAACAAAAAAAACGTCGGTATTAAATATAAAACCGTTGTTAATAACTGTTAAAAAACAGGTAAACGTTCGCTCAGACAGGCTTTAACTTTAAGCTTTTTACTAAAGAGCATAGTTTCAGACTTACATATTCTCTGATACAAGGATTTGATCGTTTGCCTTAGTTACACGCTTTAATTTTATATAGAGGATTTGCATATGGATCAGACTCCAATGACTCCACGCGGTGAAGAGCTTTTAAGACAAGAGTTGGTTCGTTTGAAGACTGTTGAGCGTCCACGTATTGTTGCAGCTATTGCTGAGGCTAGAAGCCATGGTGATTTAAGTGAGAACGCCGAGTACGATGCTGCTAAGGAAGAACAGGGCATGTGTGAGGCAAGAATCAAGGATATTGAAGGTAAGATTGCATCTGCCAATGTTATTGACGTTACCAAGCTTAAGAATCCTACTGGCGGCAAGCTGAAGGTTATTTTCGGTTCAACTGTAACTCTTGTTGACGTGGATACAGATAAGGAAATCACTTACAAGATCGTAGGTGAGGACGAGGCAGACATTAACTCAAATCTTATTTCTTACAAGACCCCTATTGCAAAGGGCTTACTTGGCAAGCAGGAAGAGGATGAGATTGAGATTAAGATTCCTAAAGGAACCATCTGCTACGAAGTTGTTAAGGTTGAATATATCTAAGAGACCTTTAGATTTAACCAATAAAAAAGGATCCTCAGGATCCTTTTTTTTAAGAGTAACTTACTGTTAGCGAGGAAGAATGAATCTGCTGTCATCCTTTCTCTGGCGGAAAAGAACAGCAATTCTGCCAACCAGGCTTACAAGCTCTGCATTTACAGTCTTAGCTGCGGTTTCAGCCTGTTCTTTACGGCCTTCCCCTGCATTTAACTTTACTTTGATAAGCTCATGATGCTCAATGCTTGAGTCGATCTCTTTTAGAACATTCTCTGAAAGACCGTCGTTACCTAACATAACAACTGGCTTTAACTGGTGAGCCTGAGCCTTTAAGAACTGGCGCTGATGTGAATTTAGTGACATCTTAATCCTCTATAAAAATCTGCAAAATGTACTGTTGGATTGTATTCAACAGCATTCGTACAGAGTTTTCAGACCACCTAAAATGAAAACTCTGGAGTAAACCTATTGTTTGTAGGATCTCAGTTTTCACTGAGAACAATTATCGAGATAATTTTACTAAACTGTAATATATTTTTATCTCTACAGTCGATTCTTGGCTTTTTATTGATTATAAAGCTGTACAGATTGTATAATATTCAAAAGATATAAACAATTAAATTAATATAATCAAGGATCCTAAATTTAATGCCAGCAAAAAAACGTACTGCCAGTCAATCTAGGTGGTTACATGAGCACTTTTCAGATCCATATGTAAAACAGGCTCATAAGCTTGGTCTTCGCTCAAGAGCATCATTCAAATTAGAAGAACTGCAGAAAAAAGATCGACTGATTCGTCAGGGAAATATTGTTGTTGATTTAGGCGCAGCACCTGGCGGTTGGTCAGAATATGCAGTCAAGTGTATTGGTGAAAACGGAAGAGTTATCGCTATGGATATTCTTCCTATCCGTCCTATCCGTAATGTTCAATTCCTGCAGGGTGATTTCCGTGATGAGGAAGTATTCAAGACTCTGTATTCCATGATCGGTGTCGGTGCAGATGTTGTTCTGTCAGATATGGCTCCAAATATGTCTGGTACCGTGGGAATCGATCAGCCTCGTGCAATGTATCTGTCGGAGCTTGCTTTGGATATGGCAAGACGTGTGCTGAAAATAGGCGGCACTTTTGTAGTGAAGGTATTCCAGGGAGTAGGTTCTCAGGAATATTTAAAGGAACTGCACAACGATTTTACAACTGTAAAAGTTAGAAAGCCTGATGCTTCAAGAGACCGTTCTCGCGAGGTATATATGGTTGCAACCGGGTTTAAAGGTCATCCTCTGAACGGAGTGGCTCCTGGTGAAGAGAACATTGAAGATCTTCCTGAAGAAGATTTGGAGTAAGTGAGATATATGACAAAAAATCTTATATTGTGGTTGGTGATTGCTGTGATTCTGATGACTCTGTTTGAGTCTTTCAGCACCCCAGACAACTCAGGCCAGTTACAGGATTACACTACCTTCGTAAGAGAGGTGCAGTCCGATCAAATTGCTCAGGCAACCTTTGATGGCAAGGTAATCAACGGTATTAAGACAAACGGTCAGAAGTTTGTAACTGTAATGCCAATTTCAGATCCTGCCATTATTGATACCCTTTTAAGCCACAATGTCCGTACCTCTGGTACCAAGCCAGAAGAGCAGAGTACACTGTTTGCCATCTTTATAAGCTGGTTCCCAATGATTCTGCTGATTGCTGTCTGGATTTTCTTTATGAGACAGATGCAGGGAGGATCAAAGGGCAATCCTCTGTCATTCGGTAAGTCAAAGGCTAAGCTTCTTTCTGAAAATCAGATTAAGACCACTTTCTCAGATGTTGCCGGCTGTGATGAGGCAAAGGAAGATGTGGTTGAGCTTGTTGATTTCTTAAAGGATCCTACAAAATACTCAAAGCTTGGCGGTAGAATCCCTCGCGGTGTCCTGATGGTAGGTCCTCCTGGAACAGGTAAGACTCTTTTGGCAAGAGCAATTGCAGGTGAGGCCAAGGTTCCATTTTTCTCAATCTCCGGTTCCGACTTCGTTGAGATGTTCGTGGGTGTTGGTGCTTCACGTGTTAGAGATATGTTTGCTCAGGCTAAGAAAAATGCACCCTGCATTATCTTCATCGACGAAATTGATGCTGTAGGAAGAAAGCGTGGAGTAGGCATGGGCGGTGGTCACGATGAACGTGAACAGACGCTGAATCAGCTGCTGGTTGAAATGGATGGTTTTGAAGGATTCGAGGCAGTGATTATCATTGCAGCAACTAACCGTCCTGATGTTCTTGATCCTGCTTTATTAAGACCTGGCCGTTTTGACCGTCAGGTGGTTGTTGGTCTTCCAGATGTAAGAGGCCGTGAGCAGATCCTGAATGTCCATGTTAAGAAGGTTCCTCTGGCAAAGGATGTTGATACAGCAACTATTGCTCGTGGTACTCCTGGTTTCTCTGGTGCTGAACTTGCAAACCTGGTTAATGAGGCAGCTTTAGGCGCAGCCCGTCACAATAAGCGTGTTGTTTCAATGCAGGAATTTGAAGAGGCTAAGGATAAGCTGCTGATGGGCGCAGAGCGTCGTTCAATGGCTATGAATGAGCATGAAAAGATCAATACTGCATACCATGAGGCAGGACATGCCATAGTAGGCAAACTGGTGCCTGAACACGATCCTGTTTACAAAGTGTCTATTATTCCTAGAGGAAGAGCTTTAGGTGTAACTATGTATCTTCCTGAGCAGGATAGGGTTTCGCAGAGCAGACGCGGTCTTCTTTCAAACATTTCAACTCTGTTTGCAGGCAGAATTGCAGAGGAGATGATGTTTGGTGCTGATGCGGTTACCACTGGTGCATCAAATGACATCGAAAGAGCAACTATGATTGCACGAAACATGGTTACTCGCTGGGGCTTCTCAAAGAAACTTGCACCTATGCAGTATGAAAAGGATAACGAAGGTTCTGCTTATCTGGGCGGTTCTTCATCTTCAATGGTAGCGATGTCAGATAAGACTGCAGCAATAATTGATGAGGAAGTAACTGAGATTATCAATAGCTGCTATCAGAAGGCAGTTGAGCTGTTAGAGGCAAACAAGGATATTTTAGAGAACATGAAAGATGCTCTTTTAAAATATGAAACTATCGATGCAGACCAGATTGATGATCTGATGAACCGTCGTGAAGTACGAGCTCCTGCAAAACATGATGACAAGTCATCAGCAGGCCCTGATGATAATGAGAATAAGTCAGAGGATAAAACATCTGAAAACGATAATTCCTCTGAGAATGCTCAGAAAACTTTAGAGAACGACGATGTAACAACTGATTCTGAGGATAAGTCACAGGATTCATCAGAAAAAGAAGATAAGTAAATAATTAGAATCTAAACTTAGACTGTATAGATTGTATTAATCTGTTAAATCTCACCGTAATACCTTTAAATATGTATTGCGGTGTTTGTCTAAGATAATGATTTTTTTTGACAAAACCACATAAGGAATTGCATGAAACTTAAACTACCGCAGAATAAGAGCTTAGACCTTAGTTTTACCAAGGTAATGGGTACAATTGTTCTATATCCGGAGGACTCCAGATCAATAGAAGAAATTGTTGAACTTGCTCATTCCTTTGTTAGGTCCGGTGCCGAGCTTTTAGAGGTTGGAACAAAGAAAACCGATTTCAACCTTGATGATGTAGATGAGTCCAGAGTCTGCTGTGTTGTTGAGGCTTTAATCAAGGAACTGTCTGTTCCAATTGCCGTAAACTCTGACAATCCAAGTGTGATCATCAACGCCATTAAGCTTGGTGTTTCTATGATTATTACTTCAAGCGGACTTGATTCTGAAGAGGCAATCAAGGCCTTCAAGGAGTCTGAGGCTGTTGTGTGCATTCACTGTGAACCTTCTGAAAGAGTAGATGATGATACAGATGTGGTATCTCTGATATCTGAGTTCTTCTATTCAAAGATTGATTCGCTGTTAAATTCAGGTATTGCCAGAAAAAGAATTGTTATAGATCCTTCTATTATCAATGCTTCGGTTAATTCAAAGCTAAGACTTATTGGAAGACTCGAATCTTTCAGAAGTTTTGCTCTGCCAATCTGTGTGGGCATTCCTCGTCAGCTTCCTCTAGAAGATGTTCTGTTAAAGGAGAATCGAACACTTTCTCTTACTGCAGCGGTTTTCTGTGCTTCAGACAAGGCTGTGCAGATTATAAGAACTACTGATGTAAGTGAAATTGCAATTGCTATTGGTTTCTGGCAGGTTATGTCAGCAAAAACCAAGCCCTATCGATTATCTAAGTCAATTGTCAGAAGATTGAGAACTCTCAGAGACGCAATTCGTGGTTTAGGTAAAAAATAATCACATTACTAAAAGAGAAAATTAAAAATGAAAAGAAAATATTTTGGAACTGACGGCGTTAGAGGTCGTGTGGGTCAGTTTCCTATTACCCCTGATTTTGCTGTTAAATTAGGTCTTGCTGCTGGTAAAGTATTAGGAAAAAAGAAAGGCGGAAAGGTTATTATCGGTAAAGATACCCGTCTTTCTGGCTATATGCTGGAGGCGGCTTTGGAGTCTGGTTTTTCAGCCGGTGGTATGTCCCCAGTTATGTTAGGCCCTATGCCAACTCCTGCTGTAGCTCATCTGACCAGAGCTTTCAGAGCTGATCTTGGTGTAGTGATCAGTGCTTCCCATAATCCTTATTTTGATAACGGTATTAAATTCTTCTCAGGTCAGGGTACCAAGCTTCCAGATGAAATTGAGCTTGAGATTGAAAAGTATCTTGATCAGGATTCAATAGAGCTTGCTGCAGCTTCAGATTTTGGTCGTGCCTATCGACAGGAAGATGCACAGGGCCGTTATATTGAGTACTGCAAGTCAACCTTCGCAAGTCAGTTCAGTCTTGAAGGGTTAAAGATCGTTCTAGACTGTGCCAACGGCGCAACCTATCATATCGCTCCATCTGTATTCAGAGAATTAGGTGCTGAAGTAATTACAATAGGTGATGCTCCTAACGGTATCAACATTAATGATGATGTTGGTTCAACTCATCCTCAGGCTCTGGTTGCCAAGGTTTTAGCTACCAAGGCTGATCTTGGTATTGCTTTTGATGGTGACGGCGACCGTGTCCTGATGTGCGATAAGCACGGTGTTCTACGTGACGGTGACAACCTGCTTTACATCATTGCCAAGGATACTCAGAAGAGAAATCGTCTGAATGGCGGTGTCGTCGGTACTCTGATGACAAATCTTGGACTTGAGCTAGCCTTAAAGCGCGAGAACATTGAGTTCTGCAGAGCTAAGGTTGGTGACCGTTATGTGATGGAACAGCTTTTGGAGAGAAAGTGGAATCTTGGCGGAGAAAACAGCGGGCATATCATTTCGCTTCATCATGCAACCACCGGTGACGGTATCGTATCCGCTCTTCAGGTCTTAAAGGCATGTATGTATGCTCAGAAAGATATTGAGGAGCTATCAGAAGGACTTGTAATGTTCCCTCAGGAGCTGATTAATGTTCGTCTGACCGCAGGAATTGATGTAACCTCAGATGAACTGGTTATGAAGGAAGTTAAGGCTGTTGAACAGGAATTAGGTTCCACCGGTCGAGTTCTTCTGAGAAAATCAGGAACAGAACCTTTGGTTAGAGTGATGGTTGAAGGTGAGGACCGAGATGATGTTCGATCAAAGGCCCAGAGAATTGCCGATGTAATCATTCGTCAGTCTGACAATTAAAAGTTCTTGAATTTGTTTTAATAAACTTGTATCATTTTGCAGTCTAAATGTACGCAAAATAGGGTGCGTTATTATTATGTTGTATCAAGTTTTAATCGTTTTACTACTTTTAATCGCAATTGCGATGATTTCATTGATTTTAGTTCAGCAGGGTAAGGGCGCTGGAATGGGTGCTTCTTTCGGTGCTGGTGCTTCAAATACAGTTTTCGGATCTGTTGGTTCAGGTAACTTCCTAACCCGTTCTACCTGGTTTTTAATTGTTCTGTTCTTTGGTGTTTGCTTAGCTTTAGGATATTTACAGAAGGCTCAGCATGAAGAGACTTCAAACTTCTCAAACATCGGGGAGGCTCCTGCAGCTGAAGTTGTTGAGTCAGCTCCTGCTGTTACTACCGATGCTCCTGTTGTTGAGACTGATGCACCTGCAGTTAAGACAGAGGACAATGCATCTAAGACAGATGCTCCTGTAGTTTCAGATAAGAAATAATATTAAATCTGATTTGATTTTAGAAAATGGCCTTCGGGCCATTTTTTATGGCCACTTTTTGTTGAATATAAAGTGAGTGGTAGGTGTTATTACTTCATCTAAAGGCATATCCCAGCTTTCTGTTGGAACATTTTCTATAAGCTGAAAGTCATAGGCGACACCAATTAAAAGACACTCGGCTGATACTTTTTTCAGCATTCTGTCGTAAAAGCCTCCACCCATTCCCATTCTGTTTCCTCTTTTATCAAAGGCGACAAGCGGTACAACGATTGCATCAATTAAATCTGGTCGGATAAGATTTTCCTGTTTATTTTCTGGTTCGAGAATATGAAATCTATTCTCTATTAGAGGATCTCCCTTTTTAAAGGAATAAAAATCCATACTGCCTTTTACATTGATATTGATGTATGGAAGGATCAGATCATGAGCGTCTAGAAGATAGTCATTCAGTGGGGCGGTAGAGATCTCTCCTCCAGTGCTGATATAAGAGGCAACAATCTTTTTGCTGCTGAAGAACTCATGTCCTCTAAGAACTTTCACGATATTGAGTCCCGCCTGAAATGAATCTTCAACAGGAATAACTCGTCTCTGCTTAAGAATATCCTGACGGATTTTTTTTCTGAATTCTTTATTGCCTCTGTATTCTGCCATTTTCAGTCTTCTTTAATTCTGCTTTCATTTTTAATATTTTTCTGGTTGCCTGATTTATAAAAGGAGTGTCAGACTCTAAGAATTCCAAAAGATTGCTTTCGGAATCAAGAGCTGTAAGAATTGCTGCCTGAAAAGGGGAAATACCAGGATTATCTCTAAGCATTTTAGAAATTTTATTTTGAAGCTTTTTTACCGATACTTCAAGAATAGGCTTTTTATCAGGTGAGCAGCGTAGATTAAAATTCTCACCAAGAATGGAACATGAGACACAATTGTCTTTATCGTTATCTGGCATCATATCTCCTTTTTTGAGTAATTTTAGATTAATTTTTTTTTTATTTCGATAGAATCTCTCTCAAAATGTTAAAATACGCCTTTACGTAAATTTTATTTATCGCCATTTATATGGCTTGAGAGTTATATGACTGAGAAGTTACAGAAAATATTATCCCGTGCTGGAATCGCTTCACGTAGAGCCCTAGAACAGATGATTGATGAGGGCCGTGTTTCCGTTGATGGTAAGATTGCCTCAATCGGTGATCGTTTTGAAGCAAACGAAATTACAGTAAAAATCGATAATAAGGTTGTACTGTCACCTTCATCAAATAAGGTTGAATGCCGTGTGCTAATGTATCACAAACCAGAAGGTGAGCTGACAACATTATCTGATCCTGAAAATAGACCTACCGTATTTGACCATATACCTCAGCCTCCATCGGGAAGATGGATTTATATCGGACGTCTGGATATCAATACTTCCGGACTTCTGCTGTTTACCACCGACGGTGAGCTTGCAAATGCCCTTATGCATCCTAAGTATGAGGTGGAGCGTGTATATGCAGCTCGTATTTACGGTGAAGTCTCGGAAAAACAGATATCTGATCTTCTTCAGGGGGTTACCTTAGAAGATGGTGTCGCAAGATTCAGCAAGATCATGTATCAGGGGGGTGAAGGCCGTAATTCCTGGTATCATGTTACTCTAAAGGAAGGTCGTAAGCGTGAGGTTAGACGTTTATGGGAAGCTGTTGGTCTTAAGGTTAGCCGCCTAATCAGAATCAAATATGCAGGTGTAAGCCTTGATCCTAATATCAAGACAGGACAGTTCAGAGAACTGACCTTATCTGAAATTAACAAGTTAAGAAAGACTGTTCATCTTGAGCCTATTGAGGAATTAGCTCCTTCAATGGATCTTAATGTAGCTCAGTCAAACAAGGGTAAGAAAGCTGCCTCTTCAGGTTCAGCCAAGTCTTCAGATGGCAGAAAGCCAAGAACAGCGACACCAAGAGCAGGAAGAGCCTCTGAACAGAAGTCATCCTCTAGAAAATATGAGAAGAACGCTGAAAGCCGCAAGACTCCTTATTCAAAGAAGGTCTCTGATAACAGCAGACCTTATTCAAAGAGCGGGAAGAGTCCATATGGAAAAACTTCAGCAGATAAAGGCAGAAAGTCATCTTCCTCAGGTGAAAGCAGAAGCCGCCATGAATCAAAGATTATTTCCCGTTCTAGCTACTCTGCTCGTCGCGATGAACAGAACAGTTCTGGAAGAAAAATTAGCAAGTTCTCTGCAGTAAAGAGCAGAGGAACTGTAAAGAGTAGTTTTGGCAGAAAAAAATAATCTGCTTTACGAATGTATGATTAATGTACGGCTCTGCTTTTAATTTTTTTCCTAAAATCTAAAGTGAGAGCCATTTTTTTAGGAGTGATATTTTACTTAAAATGAACCCTGACCCGACCTGTTTTAATAATTCAAGATTATTTTTTGTTTTAATTCTTTCAGGTAAAGGAGTCCTGTAGTATGGAAGAGCTAGCAAGTTCTATAGCAGGACCTACCTTACAATTCGATATAGCCTGGCTTTTAGATCCTACCGCCTGGGTTGGTCTTCTGACTCTGACAGTAATTCAGACTGTTCTGGGTATTGATAATCTGCTGTTTATTGCAATTCTGTCTGCAAAACTTCCTGCCAAACAGGCTAAGCAGGCAAGATATCTTGGTCTAGGCGGAGCCCTTGTTATAAGAATTATTCTTATGCTGTCGGCGGCATATATTGTTGCCATATCAAAACCGTTATTCACCATCTATGATTTTGAGTGTACAAGCCGTGATCTTATGATGCTCGCCGGTGGACTATTTCTTATTTACAAGGCTACACAGGAGTTGCACGGTAAACTTGAAGCAACGGATGTTGAAGAGGCAATGACAGTAAACAAGGCCGTGGTTCAGTCCTTTGCAGTGGTGGTATCTCAGATTATTATTCTGGATGTGCTGTTTTCTGCTGATGCTATTGTTACAGCTATCGGTATGACTAATCATGGATATATAATGATTATTTCGGTAACCATTGCTTCAGTTCTTTTAATCTGGGCTTCTGGTGCAATCTCCGAGTTTGTAACCAAGCATCCTACGTTGGTTATTCTGTGTTTAGGCTTTCTGTTACTGATTGCCTTCAGTCTTATTCTTGAAGCTTTCCATATCTATGTAAGCAAAGGCTATCTGTATTCAGCGATGGGCTTTTCCATTCTTATTGAATCATTCAATCAGATCTCAAGAAAGAATCTGCTACAGCTGAAAAAGAACAATACAGCAAGACAGACAGCAGCAACAATAGTGTTAAGACTGTTAGGTTCCCGTCCTGATGATATGCCAACCCTAAAGGATGCGATTATTTCTGCTCCAGAGGAAGATATATTCAACTCTCAGGAACAGGAGATGGTTTCCAGAGTGCTTCAGCTATCAACTCTGCCGGTGAAGGCTGTTATGACAGCAAGACCTGATCTGCAGATGATTAAGATTGACGGATCTACCACCTCGGTCATAAAAAAGGCAATGCAGTGTACTCGCAGTCGCCTTATTGCCTATAAGAATGGCTTTAAAGATCAGCCTTTAGGCTTTATCGTCAGAGCCAATCTTTTAGGGCAGATGCTACAGGGAAACACCGCTGTTGGAGATATTGAGCGACAGGTTGTTCAGCCTATTCATCTGCCAGAAACAATCAGTATTCTCAAGGCATTAGAGCAGTTTAAGAAAAACAAGAAGTATTTCGGTTTTGTTTTTGATGAGTTTGGTGTCTTTGAAGGTGTGGTTACTCTACAGGATATTCTTGAGGAGATTACCGGTGAAATGCCAAGCAGAACTGAGACTCCTGAAATTCTTCCTTATGATGAGTCAGAAAGTGCCTATCGAGTTGATGGTGATACTATTTTATCTGACCTTGAAAGAGAAACCGGACTTGCCATTAGTGCCAATGAGCATTATCAGACAATTGCAGGGTATGTTCTTGATCGCTTCCAGAGAGTCCCTAAGCAGGGAGAAAAACTTGAGGTTGATGGATGGACTATTGAGGTTTCAAGTGCAGACCTAACTAGTATCAATGTTTTAAAACTTACCCGCAACAAGCCAAAAGATGGTGAGTCAGAGGAAACTGAAATTAAAACTCAAGAATGATTAAAACTTGATTTTTTTACATTGTTCTGCTATAAATATACGTGCTTGAAATTTACAGTTTCAAGTCTGTTCAAGTGTGAGCTTGAACCTATATATACCTTAGTGTATATATTTGATATAGAGGAACTCAAAAGAAAGGGACCCTAGATAGCGGTCCTTTTTTTATGGAATTTAAGAGGTACTAATGGCAGGAACCATTGAAGAAAAAGTTACTGAACTTGTAACACCACTGGTTGAATCCATGGATGTTAAAGTCTGGGGAATCAGATACCGAGGCGGAAACGATCATGCGGTTTTACAGGTGTTCATTGATTCAGAAGAAGGTGTAAGCGCAGATAAGTGTGGAGAAATCATGGATGTTTTATCTCCAGCCTTAGATGCTGCAGATTTGATTGCACCTAAGTATACACTTGAAGTTTCTTCACCTGGTCTTGACAGAATCCTGTTCACACTTGAACAAACCAGGGCATATGTTGGAAAGACTGTTAAAGCCGAGCTGCGTATGCCAACTCAAGGTAGACATAAACTTCAGGGCATCTTAGAGAATGTTTCAGATGATGGCATGCTCAAGATTAACGATAAGGTTTCAGGCGAGATTGAGGTTGCATTCTCAAATATCTCTACAGCCAGAGTCGTTCCTGAATTCCCACAGAACAACAAGAAAGCTCCTAGAAGCGCATCATAACGAGGTCTTAGATAGAAAATGGGTAAAGAGATTATTGCCATTGCAGAGGCGCTGTCAAATGAACGCGCTATTCCAAGAGATAAAATCTTTGAAGCTTTAGAGATTGCTTTAGCTACTGCAACAAAGAAAAAGTATCAGGTGGAAATTCTGGTTAGAGTTTCTATTGATAGAAAAGAAGGTTCTTATGATACCTTCCGCAGATGGGTTGTAGTTGATACCGACGGTCCTCTAGAGAAGCCTGCTCAGGAAATTTCTCTTCAGGCTGCTGCCATTGATCATCCTGGTATCAAGGCAGGTGACATTGTTGAGGAGCAGATTGAGTCTGTTGCTTTTGACCGTATTACTATCCAGACTGCAAAGCAGGTTCTATCTCAGAAAGTTAAAGATGCTGAAAGAGAGCAGGTTGTTGCTGAACAGAGAGAAAGAGTTGGCAAGATTGTTAACGCAACTGTTAAGAAACAGACTCATGACATCATGGTTCTGGATCTTGGCAACAATGCTGAAGCTGTTTTGAGAAGAGATCAGATTATTCCTCATGAGACATATGGTAGAGGAGACCGTGTAAAGGTCCTTCTTCAGGAAATCAAGTCAGAGGCTAATCGCGGTCCACAGATTATCTGTTCAAGAACCTCTCCTGAGTTCTTAAAGGAACTGTTCAGAATTGAAGTTCCTGAGATTGGAGAGGATGTAATTGAGATTATGGGCGTTGCTCGTGATCCTGGTTCTCGTGCAAAGATTTCTGTTCGCTCAAAGGATAAGCGTATCGATCCAAGAGGCGCATGTATCGGCATGAGAGGTGCTCGTGTTACCGCTGTATCAAACGAGCTTTCTGGCGAAAAGATTGATGTTGTTTTATATGATGAGAATCTGGCACAGTATGTAACCAATACCATGGAGCCAGCTGAGGTTTCAAGAATCATCATCAACGAGGAAGACCACAGTATCTGTATTGCTGTTGAAGAGCAGAATCTGGCTCTGGCAATCGGTAGAAATGGTCAGAATGTAAGATTGGCTTCTCAGCTTCTAGGCTGGGATTTAAAGGTTATGACCGAGAACGAGCTTGAGTCAAATCTTCAGGAAGAAGTCGGCAAGATTGTAAAGAACTTCACCGAGACTCTGAATGTTGATGACGAGTTTGCAAGAGCTCTTGCAGACGCAGGCTTCACTAACCTGGAAGAAGTTGCCTATGTTGATCCATCAGAACTTCTTGAGATTGATGGAATGGACGAGGAAACAGCTTCAGAGTTACAGAATGTTGCAAGAGAAGCTTTGGAATCAAAAGAGAATGCTGAAAATGCCGAAGGCATCAAGCAGTTGTCTGCTCTAGAAGGAATTGATGAGGAGCTTGCCGGTAAGCTGGTAGCTCATGGTATCAAGACCGGTGAGGATCTAGCTGAACAGGCTACAGACGATTTAACTGACATAGAAGGACTGGACGAGAAGAAAGCTGGCGAGATTATTATGGCAGCTAGAAATGAGTTCTGGTTCAAAGATTCAGCAAAATAAGATTTAAGGGAAGGCTTTAGATGAGTGAAGAAAAAGAACAGACAGGCGCAGCACCAAAACGCATGTCTTTAAAGAAGTCTTCTAGTTCCAATGCTGCTATGCAGGGAACTAAGAAAGTTCAGGTCGAAGTAAGAAAGAAAAAGATTATTGTTGATCCTAAGGCAAGAAAGGCTCAGCTAGAGGCTGAGGCTTTAGAAAAGAAAGCTGCCGAAGAGAAAGCTGCAAAAGAAGAGCAGGAGCGTAAGGCTAAAGAGGCCGCTGAAAAGGCTGCTGCTGACAAGGCTGCAGCAGAAAAGGCCGCTGCTGAGAAACAGCAGGCAGCAAAGACTGAAGTAAAAGCTACTCCAAAGACTGAGGTTAAGGTAGCTCCTAAAGCTGCTGTTAAACCTAAGTTAGCTCCAGTTCCTCACAAAGAGAAGGAAGAGGATAAGGCTACTGCTGAGCTACGTAAGGCTCAGGAAGAGCAGCAGAAGCGTAAGTCTGAAGAAGAGGCTAAGCGTCTGGCTGAACAGGCTCGCAAGCTTGCTGAAGAAAATGAAGCTCGCTGGGCTGCAGAGGAAGCAGCACGTGCAAGTGATGATGACGATGATGATTCATTAACTTCACAGTATGTACGTGAGGCTGAGGCAAGACAGGAACGTGAAGCTGAGAACCGTGGCCGTCACAGAGACAGAAGCGGTACTGACAGACGCGGAAGCAATAAACGTTTTGAAGAAGCTGAACAGCAGAATAACCGCAGACAGAAAGGCGGTAAGGCAGCTAAGGGCGTTAAGGGCGCTGCAAAGCTTAACCAGCAGCAGCACGGCTTTAACCGTCCTGCAGCACCTGTTTCAAGAGATGTTGAAATCGGCGAGACCATCACTGTTGCAGATTTAGCTGCAAAGATGGCAGTTAAGGCTACCGAAGTTATCAAGTGCCTGATGAAGTTAGGCGAAATGGTAACCATCAACCAGGTTTTAGATCAGTCAACCGCTCAGGTTGTTGCTGAAGAAATGGGCCATAAGGTAATTCTTCGTAAGGAGAATGAGATTGAAGAGCAGCTCCTAAGAGAGAGAGGCGGTTCTATTTCTGAGGCTACCATGAGAGCTCCTGTTGTAACCATTATGGGTCACGTTGATCACGGTAAGACCTCATTGCTTGACTACATTCGTAAGTCTAAGGTTGCAGTAGGTGAGGCCGGCGGTATTACTCAGCGTATCGGTGCTTATCATGTTGAAACAAGAAACAACGGTATTACCTTCCTGGATACCCCAGGTCACGCTGCATTTACTGCAATGCGTGCCCGTGGTGCTCAGTGTACCGATATTGTGGTTCTGGTTGTTGCAGCAGATGACGGTGTAATGCCTCAGACTCTTGAAGCTATCCAGCACGCTCAGGCCGCTAAGGTGCCTATGATTGTTGCTATCAACAAGATGGATAAGCCAGGTGCAGATCCTCAGCGTGTTATCAATGAGCTGATGCAGCATTCAGTTATCCCAGAGTCTATGGGTGGTGAAAACCAGTTCGTAGAAGTATCCGCAAAAACTGGTATGGGTGTGGATGAGCTGTTAGAGGCTATTACCCTTCAGGCTGAAGTTTTAGAGCTTAAGGCTGTTCATGACGGCATGGCTGAAGGTGTTACCATTGAGTCTCGTCTGGATAAGGGCCGTGGTCCTGTTGCCACCGTTCTGGTTCGTTCCGGTACTCTGCACAAGGGTGATACCATCCTGTGTGGTCTTCAGTACGGTAGAGTACGTGCAATGCGTAATGAAAAGGGACAGGAGCTGACTGAGGCTGGTCCTTCAATTCCTGTTGAGGTTTTCGGTCTGTCCGGAGTTCCTTCAGCTGGTGATGAGGTTACCGCTGTTTCTGACGAAAAGAAGGCACGTGAAGTTGCTCTGTTCCGTCAGGGTAAGTTCCGTGAGCTTAAGATTGCTAAGCAGAAGAGTGCACAGCTTGCCTCTATGTTCAAGGAGAGCAATGCATCAGAGCTTAAGGTTGTTCTGAAGGCTGATACTCAGGGTTCTGTAGAAGCTATTTCTGATGCTCTGCTGAAACTTGGCAATGAAGAAGTTCAGGTTAAGATTATCGGTTCAGGTGTTGGTGGTATTACCGCTAACGATGCAACTCTTGCAGCTGCAGATAGTGCAGTTATCATCGGTTTCAATGTTCGTGCCGACGGTCCTGCAAGACAGGTAATTGATACTGAATCTGTTGATTTACATTACTACAGTGTTATTTACGACTTGATTGATGATGTTAAGAAGGCAATGTCTGGTCTGCTTAAGAAAGAAGTTCGTGAGAACTTTATCGGTTACGCAGAAGTTCGTGATGTCTTCCGTCATCCTAAGTACGGTGCAATTGCAGGATGTATGGTTGTTGAAGGTATGGTTAAGCGTTCAGCTCCAATCCGCGTATTACGTGATAATACTGTTATCTTCGAAGGTGAGCTTGACTCATTACGTCGCTTTAAGGATGACGTATCAGAGGTTAAGCAGAACACCGAGTGCGGTATCTGTGTTAAGAACTATCAGGATGTTCGTGTAGGCGATCGTATCGAGGTATTCGAGAAGGTTGAAGTTGCACGTACCCTTGATTAAAGGATAATATGCCAGCAAAGAAAAGTTACGGAAGAAATGAAAGAGTTGCTGCTGCAGTAAGACGCGAGTTAGCTGATGTACTGCAGAATGAACTCAAAGATCCGCGTGTGAAGAATGCCACTATTACAGAGGTGGATGTTTCACCGGATCTTAGAAATGCTCGTGTATATATTTCTTTCCTCACTGATGATGAGGAAGAAATCAAGTCTGCAATGACTGGTCTTAAGAGTGCCAAGGGATTCCTTCGCTCACAGCTTGCAGCAAGATTGAATCTAAGATATATGCCTCAGCTTGATTTGAGATATGACTCTCTGGTCACTGAATCAATGAAAATTGATGCTCTGATTAGAAAAGGTCTGCATAAAGAGTAGGATTACAATCAAATATAAAAGCATTTTAATTTCTGAATGCACAAAATCCCAATAGAAGTAAATTCTCTTGGGATTTTTTATGTCAATTCCGTCTTAATGCGGTATGTTTTTTTTCCCTGGATTTACCTTCTTTTAACTTTATCAAGCAAGAATTCCCCTGCCTCTATAGGCTGCGGGATGAATTGCTTCACAATAGTGGCTGTAACTAAAATTGAATTATAGTAAAATATGATCAGTCGATATATTGTGCATAAGGTATTGTTCAATGGAATTTGATAGTAATGCTCATTCAGTCTTTCTGCTGAATTATCATTTGATTCTGGTTGTAAAATACAGAAGAAAAGTATTTGACGACACAATATGAGGATCATGTTCATATTTTGTTCAGAGCACACCCCAAAACAGCAATCAGTAAATTTATAAACGCATATAAGAGTGCCAGCAGCAGACTACTGAAAAAAGAGTATCCTTCAATCAGAGAGAAATTATGGAAAGAGCAGTTCTGGAGTCAGAGTTTCTGTCTTCTGACAACCGGAGGAGCACCACTTGAAATAGTGAAGGAATACATTCAGTCCCAGGGTCAAAAATAAAGTTATTATTCGAATGCAGTACACAGCTTATTTTTTCAGAATCTATCCAACTGACAAGCAGAAAGAGCTTTTTGTAAAGACTTTCGGCTGTGCACGCTCCATATACAATAAAATGCTTGCAGACAAGATTGAGCATTACAAGCAAACCAAGAAAATGCTCAAGAACACACCCGCGCAATATAAGAAGAAATTCCCATACTTCAAAGAAGTTGACAGTCTTGCTTTGGCAAATGCTCAATTCCATCTTGAGTTCAGCAATTTTTTTCAGAATCCAAAGTTTGGATTTCCAAATTTCAAATCAAAGAAAAATTCAAGACGTTCCTATACGACCAATATTGTAAATAATAATATTGAGCTTAAGAACGGAAAGCTTAAACTTCCAAAAGCAGGCTTAGTAAGAGTAAAACAGCATCGAGAGGTTCCTGAAGGATACATTCTTAAAGCTGTAACCGTAAGTCAGAAAGGAAGTGGTAAATTCTACGCCAGTATTCTGTTTGAATATGAAGAGGAAATAACAAATAAAGAGCCAAAAAGCTTTCTTGGCATGGATTACTCCATGAAAGATTTGTATGTGGATAGCGAAGGTAATAAAGGGGAGTATGAACGCTTCTATAGAAAATCGGAGCAA
>NZ_CACVSS010000009.1:0-50829 GCF_902756765.1 uncultured Succinivibrio sp.
CTTATTAAAGAAAAGGCTCCAAATGCTGATACCTTAACTGCAACAGCCGTGCTGGCATCTGTGCTGTCAGGAAAACCTGAATCCAGTCTTTCCCTATTAGTTCTGTCCAATTTTGCAGAAATGCTGACTATTGGTGCGGCAGAGAAGGCTCGTCAGCATATTTCAAATCTTCTTGATATGAAGGAGAAATATGTATGGCTAAAGGATAAGAAGGGGCATGTCTCCAAGGTAAGCATTGACGATGTAATGGTCAATGACGAGGTTGTTGTTTACGTTGGAGAGAAGATCTGCGTGGATGGTGTGATTATTGAAGGTGAGGCTTCAATTGATCAGTCTTCCTTAACCGGTGAGTCAATTCCTGCATTTAAGACTATAAAGCAGGAAGTTTATGCCGGTACAGTGGTTCGCTCTGGAGAAATAACAATCAGGGTTTCCAAGGTTGGAGATGAAACCAATCTTGCTCGTATCATAAACATGGTGGAGAATGCGCAGAATCGCAGAGCTCCAATTCAGAACTTTGCTGACAGAATGGCTAATGCCCTGGTGCCTATTTCATTTTTGTCTGCTGCCGTTGTTTATGGTGTAACCCGTGATTTCCAGCGTGTATTAAACATGTTCTTCATTGACTTCAGCTGCGGTCTGAAGCTTTCTACTTCAACTGCAATTTCAGCTTCAATCAGTAAAGCAGCTCAGATAGGTGTGCTGGTCAAAGGTGGTAACTTCATTGAGACTTTAGCTGATATTGATACTGTTATTCTGGATAAGACCGGAACAATTACTGATGGTCATCCAATCCTGATTGATACTATTAGATGCAATGAGATTGAGGAGAAGGAGCTGGTTCTATTAGCTGCAGCTGCCGAGAAATCTTCATCTCATCCTTTAGCTGAAGCTGTAATTAATTATGCTCAGGATAAGAACTGGAATGTTCCTCATGAAGTTAAGACAGAGACTGTTGTCGGTCGTGGTATATGCGCTAATGTTTCTGATTTTGATTCCTATAAGGGGGGCGAGATCCTGGTTGGAAGCAGAACCTTCATGAAGGAGAAGAAAATTCCAGGCGTGAATGACATTGACAGATCTGGTTTTTCAAAGGAATGCAATATTATTTACGTGGCAAGAAACAGTGAGCTCCTGGGGGCACTGGTAATCACAGACCCAATCCGCAAGGATATCAAGAAGACTCTTAACAGAATCCGCCGAAACGGTGTTGACGAAATCGTAATGCTTACTGGTGACAACAAGGTTACAGCAGAGTATGTTGCAGGAAAACTTGATCTTGATGGTTACAAGTCTGATGTTCTTCCTCATGAGAAGGCTGAATTTGTTGCAAGTAAGCAGAGTTACTCAAAGGTTCTGATGGTTGGTGACGGTATCAATGATGCTCCTGCTCTGGCTTATGCCGATATTGGTGTAGCCCTTGGTGGAAAATCTACTGATATTGCCATGGAGTCAGCCGATATTACAATTACTTCTGATGAACCTTTAAAACTTGCAAAGGTCATGGAATTATCTAAATCCACCATGGGACTGGTTCGTCAGAATTTTGCTGCGACAATTGCCATCAATTCTGCAGCAATGATGCTAGGTGCGCTAGGAAAGATCAATCCTCTTATTGCGGCAACCATTCATAATGCTGCAACCATAGGTGTTGTTATTAATTCAGCCAGAATTCTTTTTGATAAGAAGTTTAATTTTGAAAAAATTAAGCGCAATCAGGATTTGGATAATTTATAATTTTTAAGATTAACTATATAAAAGGAGATAATTATGTTATCTAACAAGACTGATTTCTTTATTGGTTTAGCAGCAGGTGTTGTTGCTGGTGCTGTTGGCTATAAGCTTTTCCAGGATCACAAGGAGCAGATTTTAGGTTCTTTTGATTCTCTAACCTCAAAGTTCTCAAAGACTGAAGAGACTGCCTTATCCGAGGAAGAGCTTCAGGCTCAGAAAGAGCACTTAGAGGACTTAATTGCTGAGCAGAAAGCTGCTAAGAAGTCTAAGTAATCTTTACAAAAAAAAGCTTATCCCAGACGTAATTGTCTGGGACAGCTTTAATCTTATCTTTTCTATAAATTCTTTTCAGTTTTCATTCTGTTTTTCTCTTTTTTTCAAATAATCGGCAGTATATTGTCAGCTCTGCTGCAAGAAAAGAGGATATACGGTCAATGCAGTTGAAAATGCTGCGAAAATTTTCTTTTAAGAATCAGATGTACATTATAAAGTTAACTCCTTTCCTATCTATTGGATAGAAGAAAGCCCTGATGAATTATATTCAAATCAGGGCGTTACTTAGATTATCGGAATGACCTTTGGGGTAGCTATTTGGTCTTGCCTGTAGCGAATATAACTTTTGCTACATCGTTGAATGTATCAGCATAGTAGTAGGTGACACCTTCGGTAACTTCTGCAGGCAGTTCTTTTACATCCGACTCATTAGCCTTAGGACAGATGATGTTGGTAATACCCATTCGTCTTGCAGCAATAGTCTTCTCCTTTATGCCTCCGATTGCCAGAACCTGACCGGTAAGAGAAAGCTCTCCTGTCATGGCAAATCCTTTTCTTGGAGCCTTATTCATGGCAAGAGATAAAAGGCTTGTTGCCATGGTTACACCTGCAGAAGGTCCATCTTTTGGAGTTGCTCCCTCTGGTACATGCAGATGGATGAACGCTTTTTTAAAGAAATCCTTTTTCTCTTTACAGAAGGTTCCCATATGTGACTGAACATAGCTGTAGGCAATATGAGCTGATTCTTTCATGACATCTCCCAGGGAGCCTGTCAGTTCAAATCCCTTTGCATCGTTGTTAACCCTTGATGACTCGATAGGAAGGGTGGCACCTCCAACAGAGGTCCAGGCAAGTCCAGTGATAACACCAACACCTTCAAGTTTCTTTTCTCGTTTGAAAGGTGCTGTTCCTAGGTAGTCAAACAGAGAGGAGGCGGTTATAGTTACCGACTTTTCTCCCTCTAAAAGCTTAACTGCTGCTTTACGGATGATTTTATCGATAGCTCTCTGGGTTGAACGCATACCACTCTCACGAGCATATTCCTCAATAATCTTTTTGAGAACACTGTCAGAGATCTTAAGCTGGCTCTTTTTCATGTTAGCCTTCTCAAGTCCTTTTGGCAGCAGATGCTTTTTGGTAATGGCCAGTTTTTCCTGACTGATGTATCCAGAAAGTCTTATCGGATCCATTCTATCCAAAAGAGCTGGCGGAATGGTATCAGTTGTGTTTGCTGTACAGATAAACAGACACTTTGATAAATCCAGTCTCTCATCCAGATAATGATCCATAAAGCCGTTGTTCTGTTCTGGATCTAGGGTCTCAAGCAGAGTTGAGGCAGGATCACCATGATATGATCTGGTCAGCTTGTCGATTTCATCAAGCATGATTACAGGATTCATAACCTTGGCTTCTCGAAGCGCCTGGACAAATTTTCCCGGCATTGCTCCTACATAAGTTTTGCGATGACCCTTAATCACAGATTCATCGTTAACACCGCCTAAAGATAGCCTGTAGAATGGTCTGTTTAAAGCTTTAGCAATTGATTTTCCAATAGAGGTTTTACCAACACCAGGAGGTCCTACAAACAGCAGAATTGAACCGTTTGTATTTCCCTTAAGAGCTCCTACTGCCAGAAACTCCAGAATTCGGTCTTTGACATCCTTTAGACCTTCATGATCCTCGTCCAGAATTTTTCTGGCTTTTGCGATATCAAGTTCTTCCTTGGCAACTTCTCCCCATGGAATTGAGGTCAGAATATCCAGATAATTTGTAAGTCCTGCATATTCTGGTGAATTAGGGTCAAGTGTATTCAGCTTTTTAAGCTCTTTTTCGAATCTCTTGGTTATGTAGTCTGGTGGAGATAACTTCTTCATCCTGTCTACATATTCATCTGCCTCAGATGAACTGTCAGCACGAGTTCCAAGTTCTTTCTGAATCTGTTTTAGCTGTTCTCTTAGAACATATTCCTTCTGCTTTCTTGAGAGTTTCTCATTTACGGTGGTTTTTATCTCGTCATGAAGCTTTGCGGCCTTCAGTTCCTTCTGTAGCAGATCCTGAGATAACTCCAGACGCTTTAGAATATTGGTACAGTCTAAAACCTTCTGCAGGGATTTTGCTGAGGTGGTTGTAACAGATGCTGCGCAGTCTGCCAGAAGAGAAGGATCATTCTGATCAAAGCGAAGCAGATACTGACGCATTTCATCAGAGTACATCGGATTTAGTGGCAGCAGTTCCTGAAGCAGGGATACAAGGTTCATGGCATAAGCCTTAACCTTTACTTCATCCTCTGTTCCTGGTTCTGGCATCTCGTTTTCAGGATACTCCAAAACTGCCTTTGGGGAGCCGTTAAAGCTTTTCCACTCCTGGATAGTTACACGTTCAATTCCTTCACAGACAAAATGAACCTCACCAGGAACGGCTTTTGCGTGTAGCAGTTTGACCAGAGTACCCATCTTAGGAAAATCGCTAGGTCTGATCTTTCCTTTTTTCTCAAGTTTTTCGTCGATTGCAAAAATAGCAAAGGTCTTTTTCTCTGACTGTGCAATCTGAGTGATGATCTCCTCATAGTCAGATTTTATCTGCATAGGAGTAATCTGAGATGGCATTACTGGTCGGCCAAAGGTTGGAATTATGAACATCTCCTCTGGCTCGGACTTTGGAAGATCAATGCCATCCACGTTCTCGCCAAGACTAGCAAGCTTTGCTGCGAGAGATTTTAATGAATCTGCTTTCTGGGCATTGATCAGGGCTTCTGTCTTTTTTAATTCCTCAACACCTTTTCTAATATTCTCTTTGATGGAGTCAACTTTGTCATTGAGTTCTTTAATCTTCTCAGGATCAAGGCTGTCTTTATCTTTAGGAGTATTATCTGACATATATTTTCAACCTTACTTCTGTTTCACTCGTTCTCTTTAAACATGGTGCCAACTCAGCTTTTTTTCAAGTAATTTTTTCCACAATAATTACTTTTGTCTAACTTGTTGTGCTTTTTGTCTTTTGTGATTAGGGATCTATCTGTTTTTTCAAAAGAAATTTTAAATTTCAAAAAATCATATACAGATCTGATTTTCATACAAAAAAGTTAAAAAATATTTATGTTGCAGAGCATACCGAATTTTTAAAGTAAGAAGGTTGCCAAAAAATGCAGGTAACGGTATAAAAAATCTAGAACTAAAAAAATAACATTCATAAAGGTGAACCAATATGATTGAGAAAGGACCTTTAGTAGAAAAGCTTATCGACATATTAGTACAGTTCGTGCCTAGTTTAAAGAATCAGGCTCAGTCGTTTTCTGATGACTATTTTGCACAGAGAGCTCTGTTAAGAGGGCTTATGAATATGCATCGTGTGCAGAATAAACTTCCTCCTGAATATTTTACAATGCAGGATCAGCTACTGCAGGCTGAGCTTTCCGAGAAGAGCCTTGTTCAGACAGAGGGCCTTCTAAAGGCAAAAATCAATTCAAATATGAGTCTTCATCAGGGGGATATCACCACTTTAAAGGTTGATGCCATTGTAAATTCTGCAACACCATCGCTTTTAGGATGTTTTCAGGCAGGGCATAACTGCATAGACAATTGCATTCATTCTGCAGCAGGTCTGCAGCTTCGTTATGAGTGCTATAAGATTTTAGGAGGAGGAGAGGCAAGAGAGGGCACTGCTACAATCACTCACGGCTTCAATCTTCCATGCAAATTTGTAATTCATGTGGTCGGTCCAAAGGTTGGATTCAATATTTCTCCAAGAGAGAAGGCTACTTTGGCCTCATGCTACACAGAGGCTTTAAAGGTTGCAAGAAAGAATGGAGTTAAGTCTCTGGCTTTCTGCAGTATTTCAACTGATTCTCTTGGTTTCCCAAATTCAGTTGCGGCTCGCATTGCAGTAAATACTGTTAATGACGATCTTAAGGCTCATGGAAATGATTTGAAGATAGTGTTCTCTGTGGAATCTGACAGAGATGCAAAGGCCTATAAGATTGAGTTTGATCCTCAGCCAGAAAAGGATAGTGCCGAGCTCCATCCTTTCTTTAATATCAATCTGATTTAAAAATGGCGCCACAAATAGGCGCCATCTACTAAAAATCGAAAGTCTCAAGATTATCCAGAGAGTCTAGGATAGCTTTGTATTTTTCCTGTTCCTCTTTTAGTTTTTCTCCTTGAACATCTCTGTAGTGATAGTAGTATTCTCCGATTCTTCCTTTTAATGATGTGAATCTGTACAAAAGCTCAAAGGCGTCTTTTAGTTCGTCCATGCTCAGATCGGAATAGAATTCAATATCCTTATCTACAGCTGTAAAACAAAGATATAGTGCTGCTGCCAGAATTCTTGGCTCCATTGTCTTTCCTGAATGCCAGATTTTGTGTTTTTCGGTTCCAAAATAATCTCCGTCGGGCATAAAGAAAGATCCATCCATAAGATCGATATCTACGGAACGCTCTCCTTCTCTCTGATATCTTTGTACTACATCAAATGCGGTTGCAGGTGGCTGTGCGAGCATTCTCCATCCAGGAGCCAGGGCTTTGTATGAGAAATCCTCATATTCATTTTCACGACAGATTCCGCATATGATTGCGCAGGCATTCAGTGCTGCGGTATCGTATTTATCTCCTTTAACCATGCCTAAAAGCCCCTGCACAACAGGCAAGCGTCTTGGACTAATATAGGAGTAGAAATCAAAATAGTCATCTGACGCCATTCTCAGTACTTTTACAGGAATGGTAATTCCTTTTTCTTTTAAAAATTCATGAAGGCTGTGAAAATCCAGATCATAAAATTCGTTTAGTTTTGTTTTCTTGTTGGGATCTTCGCTCTGTGTGGTTATGACTTCTTCTTTTTTAACAAGAAGTTTTATGTCAGAAAGATATTCCAGTGCGTCTTTTACCTCTTCAGGCGAAACTCTTAGATTTCTTGCCAGAAGATGAGTATGACATCTGGCGTTAAATCTTACATATTTATCTTTTGAATGCCAGAAAAGCAGCACCGACAGAACAATAGGACTGCAGTCATTCGTAATGGTATCTCTTCTGACTACATTAAGTTCTGGGTAGTAGGGAACACGGGTTAAGCCAAATTCTTCCATAATACAATCTGATTTTTTTAGGTAAAAAAACTTATCTGATGAATATCATAAATACAGGTCTGCATTTTATCATAGTCTATCGTTTGACTTTTTTTTATGTGTCTTTTGCGTAATACATTAGACATCTGCTTTGTTTTTTTCTGCACATAATTGAGCATTTATCCCAATTAATTTTTTTGTCTCTCTAACCTTGTGTAATTGAAAGAAAAAATTTTAAAAAATTTTGACAAATGTTTGAAATTTACTATTTTTAAAGACGGTTCTAATTTAGAATATAAATATGACACCAAAAGAAATGTAACGAGTTCAAATCTGAATATTTCCACAATAACATGACAAGGAGGATGCGATGCAGATAAGTGACATTAATTACGCATTCTTTATTGTTGGATTGTTGCTGTCTTTTGCTATATTTGCTTCAAAACTGTCCTCCTTCTTTGGAACACCACTGTTGCTGTTGTTCCTTGCAATCGGTATGTTAACTGGTGAAGATGGAGTCATTCTTCACATTCAGTACACAGATTACAGATCCGCTTTTTTTATTGCCAACCTGATGCTGGCGATTATTTTGCTTGATGGCGGACTTAGAACCAATTTTTCTACAATGAAATCAGTGGCAAGCGAATCCACGATACTTGCGACAATAGGTGTTGTGGTTACCTCCGGTATTACCGGAGGCATTGCCTATCTGCTTTTGGATATCTCTTTAATTGAGTCTCTACTTTTAGGTTGTATCGTAGGTTCTACTGACGCTGCAGCAGTGTTCTCTCTGCTGTCAAGAAATGATGGTGTTTCACTTAAGACTAACGTGAACAGTACATTACAGATTGAATCTGCAACTAACGACCCTATGGCAATTCTGCTTACTACGACCATGATTGCCTTTGCCTCTGCCAAGGCTACATCCTTAACAGATGCTCTTCTGTTCTTTGCAACTCAGTTCGGCTTCGGTATTTTTATTGGTGTCTGCTTCGGTGCTCTTGCCAGATTTATCATTGCCAACATTTCATTAGGTGTCGGACTGTACTGTATTCTCGTTATTGGTATGGGCCTGGTCGGTTTTGCAGTAACCGCCTATCTGAATGGATCTGGTTTCCTTGCGATTTTTATAATAGGAATGTTTGTTGGTAATCAGAAAACCAGACATGTGAGCTATATTCTGCCTGTATCAGAGGGCTTTACCTGGCTCTCTCAGATCACTCTGTTCTTAATGTTAGGTTTACTGGTTACACCTCATGAGATGATCAACTATTGGCTGCCAGGTGTGGTTATTGCGGTGGTTATAACCGTTATTGCAAGACCTATTGCGGTATTTTTCTGTCTGAAGCCTTTTTTTAGATCATACAATAACCGTGATCTGATTTTCATGTCCTGGGTAGGACTACGCGGATCTGTTCCTATTGTACTTGCAATCTATCCTGTATTTGAGAATCTGGATAATCCTCAGCTGTATTTTAATGTTGCTTTTGTGGTGGTTATCGTATCTCTTTTATTCCAGGGCTCTCTGATTGTTCCTCTTTCAAAGTTTCTAAAAGTATGTACTCCTTCAGTTATGGTCCCTATTACCAAGTCTGACGTTGGTATTATGCTTTCAAACGACTATGAGATTTTGAATTATCGAATCAAGGAGCCAACTTTTGATGGCGCTGTTTTAAGGACTATTCCTTTCCCTAAGGGAACTTCTGTTGCAGCAATTTTCCGTGATGGAAAAATGATTAAGTGTCAGGGGGATACTCCAATCAAGGTCGGTGATATTCTCTCTTTAATCGGACGTGATGCTGATGAATTGCTTTTGAATTCACTGTTCTCTCATCCTTTAAAAGAGAAGAGACAGCCTTTGTATAAAGGTGATAAAATGTACGCCGCTGATACGCTTATGGTTGAATTAGGCGAACAGTACGGTTTTGAGCTGACCACCTATGAGAAGACTCTGACACTGGGGGATTTCATGTCCTATCATATTGGCGGATATCCTCAGCCAGGCGATAGGGTAAATCTGATTAAAATATCTTTGGTTGTAGTTGACCTTGAAGGTGACAAGATCAGAAGAGCGGGTCTGTATCTGACTTCAGAGTTAATGCTGGAGTTTGAACGCAAACGCAAAGATAAGCTCATTATGCAGAAAATAGAACAGGAAGAACTTGAACGTCGACGTAAGATTGCTCAGCAGCAGCTGTTTGACAGTATAAATGACGACGAAGAATACTCTTAGCTATGGCAAATAAAGAACAAGAAAAATTTATCTCAGACGTAAAAAGCAGATTTCCATTATTAACTTTCAGACATAGACATCTAATTTCAAGGGAGCTTAATAAGCTCTCTTCTTGTCAGAATGATAAGGCAATTGAGCTTCAGCTTTCTATCAGTGAAAAACTTGAAGAGTACCTTGAGTTTTTTAAGGAGCGTGAAAATCATATTCCTGAATTAACCTACGATGATAATCTTCCTGTATCACAGAAACGTGAGGAAATCATTGAGGCAATTAAAGCCAATCAGGTTGTAATTATTGCAGGTGAAACTGGTTCAGGTAAAACTACTCAGATTCCAAAGATGTGTCTTGAGGCGGGACTCGGACGCTTTGGCTTTATAGGACATACTCAGCCCCGTCGAATTGCTGCCAGAGCTGTAAGTACCAGAATAGCATCAGAACTTGGTGAAGAACTTGGGCAGAGTGTAGGATATAAGGTCCGATTCAATGATGTAACATCGGATACAAGCTATATTAAGCTTATGACTGATGGTATTCTGCTTGCAGAAACAGCTCATGACAGAAAGCTTTTGAGTTATGACTGCATCATTATTGATGAGGCTCATGAGCGCTCTTTAAATATTGACTTTCTTCTGGGCTATCTAAAAAAATTATTAAAGGTTCGCTCTGATCTTAAGCTGATTATCACCTCTGCGACCATCAATACCAAACGTTTTTCAGAGCATTTTGATAATGCTCCAATCATTGAGGTTTCAGGTAGAACCTATCCTGTTGAGGTTGTCTACAGACCATTAGGTGAGACTGAGGATTCCGATACGGATGATGAGGTTGAGACAGATGAGAAGGATCTTAGAAATGGTATTTTAAATGCCATAAGATTCCTGTTCAAAGAGTATGGCCGAGAGGATATTCTGGTATTTCTCCCTGGAGAACGAGAGATCATGGATATTGCCAAGTTCCTCTCCAAGGCTCATCTGCCGAATACAGAAATCCTTCCGCTGTATGCCCGTTTGGCTACATCTGATCAGAATAAGATTTTTGCTCCGCACTCAACTGTAAGAGTGGTGCTTGCAACCAATGTTGCTGAGACCTCTTTGACTGTACCCGGTATAAAATATGTGATTGATCCCGGGACCGCAAGAATCAGCCGCTATTCTCCAAGAACCAAGGTTCAGAGTCTTCCAATTGAAAAGATTTCAAAGGCCAGTGCCGATCAGAGAAAAGGCCGCTGCGGTCGTGTGAGTGAAGGTGTATGTGTAAGACTTTACTCAAAGGAAGATTTTGACTTAAGACAGGATTTTACTGATCCGGAAATTTTAAGAACCAATCTGGCTTCAGTTATCCTTCAGATGGTGTCTTTAAGACTTGGAAACATCACCGTTTTTCCTTTTATTGATCCTCCATCAGGTAAACAGATTACCGATGGTATCAGACTTTTAGAGGAAGTTGGCGCTATAAATGAGTCTCGAGGCTTATCTACAGATGAGCTTAGACTCACTAAAATAGGTACTGATTTATCAAAAATACCTTGTGATCCTCGACTTTCAAGAATGCTCGTGGAGGCTAATAAGGAAGGAGCCTTATCAGAGGTCCTGGTTATTGTTTCCGCTATGGCTGTTATGGATCCTCGAGAAAGACCTGTTGATAAACAGGAACAGAGCCGTCAGCAGCATGCTCGATTTGATGATGAAAAGTCAGATTTTCTTGCATATCTGAATCTGTATCATTATATCTGCAAGTGCCAGAAAGAGATGAGTAACTCGCAGCTTCGTAAAAATCTTAAATCAGAGTTTATCTCCTATCTGAGAGTTCGTGAATGGTTTGATCTTCTTCGTCAGTTAAGAGCTTCCTGCCAGATGCTTAAGTATACCTTAAATGAGGTTCCGGCAGGTTATGATGCGGTTCATCGCTCTATTTTAAGTGGTCTTCTTTCCCAGGTAGGTCATTATGATGATAATGATAAAGGTCTCTACTTAGGCGCTCGTGGTATCAAATTTGTAATTCATCCATCTTCAGTATTCAATAAGAAAAAGCCAAAGTGGATCTGTGCAGGAGAGCTGAATGAAACATCAAGACTTTTTGCCAGAACTGTGGCATCAATTGATCCTCTGTGGGTTGAGTCTATCGGCAGACATCTTGTTAAAAAGAATTACGCAGAGCCTCACTGGTCAAAATCAAAGGGAAGTGTTGTTGCCAATCTGACCATTTCTCTCTATGGTCTTCCTGTGGTTCAGGGCAGAAAGGTTCTATATACCAGTATTGATCCTAAGCTTTGTCGAGAGCTGTTTATCCGTGATGGTCTTGTCGGCGGTGATATTGACTGTAATCATGCTTTCTTCAGACACAACCTTGATGTGATTGATGAGGTTGAACATGTAGAGGATAAGCTCAGACGCCGTGACCTTCTGGTTGATTCCTCTGTGCTCGAGGAGTTTTACGATAAAAAGCTTCCTGAGGATATCTTAACTCAGAAACACTTTGACAAATGGTGGAAGGAGAAACGTAAGAGTGAACCTGATTATCTGAATTTCTCCATTGACCTGGTTTCAAAGGATGCCTTTAATCAGGTAGAGGAACATGATTTTCCTGAGTTCTGGCATTATGACAGTTTCAAACTGCCTCTAAGCTATGTTTTTGATCCTACATCAAAGGATGATGGTGTAACAGTTCATATTCCTCTGGCTATCGTAAACAGAATCAACAGCAGAGAATTTGCTTACCAGATCCCTGGTTTGAGACTGGAGTTTTTAACCTCTCTGATTAAGTCTCTGCCAAAAAGATTAAGAAAGAATCTGATCCCTGCTCCTAATTATGCGAAGGCTCTGTCTGAATCCATAGGAGAACCATGCAAGGATGACCTGTACGTTAAGGCGGCAAAGGAACTGACCCGTATGGGAGGCGAGATTGTTACCTGTGATGATTTTGATAAGACTCTGATTGAAAAGCATCTTTTTATGATCTTCTCGATTGAGGATGAAAAGGGGAAGGTCATAAAAAAAGGAAGAAATTTTGATGTCATTGCTGCAAGTCTTCAGGGACAGGTCAAAGATGCCTTAAGTAAATATTCCACAAAAACAGCTAAGGTTCAGAAACCTCTCAATGAGTGGAATTTCGGAACTATAAAAACAACTGAAGTTACCCGTCAGAACGGAATCGAGATTACAGCCTATCCTGCGCTGACAGATAAGGGTCAGGGGGTAACTCTTGAATTATATGATAGTAAATACAAACAGCAGAAGGCTATGTGGATAGGTCAGAGAAAACTTTTATCTCTTGGATTAAAACAGCCTACAGCATATCTAGAACAGCACTTGCCTAATAAGTCGAAGCTTTCAATGTACTATCAGCCTTTAGGCACTGTTAAAGACCTTATAAATGATCTTATGCTGGCCTCCATTGATGTGATAATGGTGGAGAATAATGCTCCTGTTTTTGATGAGGAGAGTTTTAAAAAGCTTTTAGAGAAGGTTCGCGCTGATCTTAATGACACTGCATTAAAACTTTGTTCTACTGTTGAGAAGATTCTGTTAAAGGCGCATGAACTCAAGCGAAAGCTCAAAGGTCAGCTGAATCTTGCTGTAGCATACAGCTATAAGGATATGGCTGCTCAGCTGGATTCTCTGGTATACAAGGGATTTTTAAGTTCTACCAAGGTTGAGTATCTAGAGCAGATCCCTCGATATCTTGACGCTATGCTATATCGTATTGAAAAGGTTCATCGTGATGTTAACCGTGATTTGGTTCATACCAGAAAGATTGAGGAGGTCAATACTCTTTATAAGAACACTCTTTCCAGGTATAAATACACTGCGATACCAGATGATCTTATCAATGTAAAATGGCTTATTGAGGAACTTAGAGTGTCTTATTTTGCCCAGCAGCTTGGTGTTAGGGTAAGTATTTCTGATAAGAGAATTTCCAATGAGCTTAAGCGTATTCTGGAGGAGTTCCCAGAACATGGCTAAAAACAGATTGAGGTGATTGAGCTGTTTGTTCAAGTAGGATAGAATTCAGAAATGTTATCTGATTCGATTGAGTGAATCATAATAAAAAAACGGAAGACAAATGGAAGATTTAATTATTATTCTTGGACTTTTGGCGGTAATTGCCGTCTTACTAAATCAGTTTAACTACAGACTGGCTCTGTGCATGTTCCCTGATACAGTCAAAGTAACCAGGTGGCAGGGACTTTTAGGCTGGTATGGATGGGTTAACCTGTTTGTTGCTCTTCCTTTCCTGTGGGATGGTGATTTCTCACAGGGTATGTATCCTCTTGTCATTGGACTGATTCCTGCAGCTATTTCAATTTTTACTGTGTTGAAGTTTAATGATGACAGAAATGTTGAGCTGCGTCGTGACTCAAAGATTACTTATGATGACAACGGTCAGCTTTTAGAACCATGCAACGATGTTTACGGTTTCCTTCGTAATTATTCTCAGCGAATGAAGGCAATCGGTCCAAAGTTTTTCTTTAAAGAAATATTTGCCCGAGAAAAATCTAACAAGGTTTTAGCTGACGGATTACTGGATAACACTCCAGAAGTGACAGTGGATACACTAAAATCTTTACCATGGGTTATTGATGGCGCTGTTGATGTAAAGGCTCAGTTTATCTTCCTTCTTGAGTACATGACAACTCGCTATGACAACAAGAAACTCTATGAGAATCTTAAGGTGTTCTGCGAGAACTCCATGTCAGTTGCAAGATTGCTTGAGCTTAAGTTTAATGAGATTCCATACAATATCGCAAAATTTATCGCATCAGCCGATATGACCGTATCTCTTGTTGAAAAGAAGTCCTCTGTATTTACGATTTCAGTCGAAGGGCAGACTTTTGAGGATACAGAGAAGGTAATATACGTAAGCACCTCCCCTATGTATAAAATCAATCAGAACTTAAGTTCAGTATTTCGCGCAATAGCTGCAAAATTCAGTAAATGGACTTCAAAGGATGAAGGAACTGTTATTCTGACCTCAAAGAAGATTATTGTAAAAACTCCATATCAGAAGACCGAATTTCCGATCAGCGACGCTGTTTTTTCATTCGGAGACGACATTTCTTTTGATAATTCTAATTATTTTTGTGTGTCAGATATTAATTTTTTCAGATTTGTGATGTTAAATCTTAATAAAACACTATAGTTGATATAGTAGTTAACTATTTATCAAGCTTTAAAACGGATGCAGCCAGAAAAAGAAAATCCTGATAAAAAGGATAAAGCCAAGGTTACACCTGAAAAGAAATCTCCTCCATCATCTGCTGCTATACCTCCTACGGAAGCTGTAGTTGATGGAAGCAAGGCGAGAGAAGCCGCGGCTTTAGAGGTAAAGAATGTAGATTTTGCAAGAAAGCTGAATTCCATTGTTTCAGCAATTTTTTCTCGCTGCGGTGTTCCTATTGCTGATTTCACTGTCTCAGAACCTCTCTCTTTTTTCGCTAAGGTTAATTACAATCTTACCTGGAATTTCAAATGCCGAGCTTCAGACAAGCCTGCAGGTAAGATCAGTGACGAAACACATGTTCTTTCCCAAAGCGGTCTAGATGAATTTACTCAGAAAAATTCCAAGGAGCTTGAAAAGGAAAGCGATATAACTAAAGCCTACATCAAGCGTCTCGCCGAAGCTAAATTTACTGAACTGACTGCTTTGGCTGGCCAGATTATGGCTTTTAACCGTATTTCTGCTATTGGTAGGGCTCGTTGCAAAAAATGTCATGGTAGTAAGAAAGCCATGTGCGAGGTCTGTAATGGCAAAGGTGTAATTTCATGTCCAACATGTCAGGGGCTATCAGACAGCTGCTCCATGTGTAACGGTACCGGCTTCATCAACTGTGACCACTGTAATGGCTCAGGAAAGGTTGTCTGCCGTCACTGTAAGGGAATGGGAGAACTTATTGTAGAGCGTGAGATTATTTATGATTCTGAGAGCTGTAAGGATATAGAAATCTCTCTAAATGTTCCTGGTTCTGATAAGACTATTACCTCTTTCTCAAAAGAGGATGAGAAGATTATTTTAGAGGCTGCGAACTTTGATGATCAGTCTTTAGGTTCGGAACTGCCTCATGGATATAAGGCCACTTTCATAGGTTATGCTCCATGTTTTGCGGTGAGAGTTAACTTGAAAGGAGAAACTACGCCTTTTGATTTTATCCTCTGTGGAAAATCCCTAAAACCAATCTGTAAACCTCCGCTTTTAGACGTGGTCTTTAAAGAGGAGTCAAATATTCTTTCATCAACCCTGAATATAGGCACAGATGATGTCGACGAAAAGATTGTCTGTGTTAAGGCTCTTGCGGGAAAGGCAATCCTGGCAAAGACCATTCGTTCAATTGAGAATTACGAGCTTGATATTATCAAGAAGGAAGCCGCAAAGCAGGGCGTTACTGTTGAATCTATTCTCTGGGAAAACAAGAATGACTTAAATAATAAGGCCAAGCTCATAAAATCAACGGTAAAAGAACAACTTATAGAGAATGTTTCCCTTGAACTTATATCCAATGCCCAAGGCTTTATCTCAAAGGAATTCTCAAGATATTTTGCTAAGAATCTGATTGATTTTGTGCCATTGCTGATGATGCTAAATCCAAACACCAAAACGGTTTGGACTGCTGTTTCTCTTGCGGTGTGGCTTGTTAATTCTCTTGCTGTTTATTTCGTGCCAACTATTGCCTGTATTTTTCTGTGTATTGTTTTATCCATTGTGGTATGTGCTTTTACCTCAATTACTCTTACTAAGAACTGGACATACTATTCTGCGGTAAGCTCTCTTAGAATCAGGCACAAACTACGAAAGGTTCCAAATCTTACATCCGAGGCTATTCATTCTGTGCGTCTGCTTTTTGGCACGATTCTTATTAATGTTGTTCTCTTTATCCTTTATAACTACCGAGGCTGGTAGATCTGGAGCTGTGGCAGATGCATGAGAATATAATAGAAGTCATTACAAAGATGCTTCAGAGCGTGGATGTCCCTCCTGATATGGTCAGTTATGGAGAGTC
Source organism: uncultured Succinivibrio sp. (assembly GCF_902756765.1). Classification (NCBI taxonomy): domain Bacteria; kingdom Pseudomonadati; phylum Pseudomonadota; class Gammaproteobacteria; order Aeromonadales; family Succinivibrionaceae; genus Succinivibrio; species uncultured Succinivibrio sp. The sequence goes on from NZ_CACVSS010000009.1 coordinate 16,294, forward strand.
CAGAACTGCCGATGTAAAACTTACCTTCAGTGTTAACTGGTTTTTTGAGGCTAATGTCAGGGATACTGTTCTTAATTCTGTGATGTCCTCTGATACAGTCTTGAGCGAAGATGCCTTAAAAGATTTTCAGAAAACTAATACAGATGCTCTTTTAAAGGATGCTAATCTTAAAAGAACATTCTGTACGGGACTTGAGAACAAATCTGCAGCTGATCTCTTCAAGATCTGCAATAAGATAAACCGCATTTCCGCCAGACATGCCAAAGGTGGCTGTACTTGTCCGTCGTGTAAGGGAACTAAAAAAATCAGTTGCCCTAACTGTTCCGGATACGGCATGATTCTGTGCCCATCCTGTCAGGGAAGGGAAGGAGGATGTACCAGATGTAATAAAACCGGTTATATATCCTGTCCAACCTGTAACAATCTTCAGAAAATTGTCTGTCAGAACTGTAAGGGCAAGGGTAGAGTTCTGGTTGATAGAATGGTGTGTCTTCTGGCGAGAAACTTTCCTGTTATTGATGTAGAAGTTCAGAACATGGAGAATGTTTTTGCTATACCAAATTGCCACGTGGATTATGCCTGCTATTTTGAACTGCTAAAAAAGCTACCTTTTAAGCTCATTGATGCAGAGTTTAAGGAAAGCGGAGTTTTTCTTATTACCTATGTAGCAGAATGTAGAATGGACTACGTAACTTTTGATATCTCAAAGGTTTCTAAAAGCTTTTCATTCTATACCTGTGGAGATAATTTCACTCCGCTGAATATTCCTCCTGTTCTAGAGAGTATCTACAGTGATCTTAAAATGAAGCTCTCTGATGCAGCTATCGGTAACACACTTACTGATATGGATACTAAGATAGAACTGTTCAAGACGCTTTGTCAGAATAGGTTCTTCTATGGGCTACTGTGTTCCTTTGAATTTTATTTTGATCTTGTAACACGCAAGCTTCAGAACGAAGTTGTAAAAACAGATAATTACACATCAAAAATCTTTACCATGAGAGAAAAGCTTCAGAGTCTTATGGCTTATAGAAAGGAGCAGCTTGCCGATGAGTTAAGTAAGAAGCTTTTAATGTCAACAAATAACCTGATGAAGGAGAATTTTTCTAAGGATATCTGTCTGTCTTTAGTTGAATATATCAGTAATCTCAAGTTCAGAGAGCATTCCGGCAGACATTACTGGGATATGGTAACCTCCTTTATCTGGGTAATTACTTTCATGCTAAACTTCTTTATCCACAGTCCGGTTAATCTTGTTGCCTGTATACTATTTGGTATAGTAGCCTCTTTTCTTGTTGCATACTTTGGAACTAAAACGCTCAAGTTCTACGAAGTGATGCTGGCCTCAAAAACTTTTGAAAATATAACCAAGTTCATTGATTTTAATTACGATCTGTCCAGATCTATAGCCCTGTTGTCAGGAACTCTGATTATAGAGATTATTACATTTGTTGTAACTTAGTTGTTTTAACAATTTTTAGTAAAAAAAAACTCATTCGAGAGAATGAGTTTTTCTTATGAATCTTATAATCTGATTACAGATATTCTTCGAAGGCTCTTCTAACTGCAACAACTGCTTCTTTTTCGTCTTCACCTTCAACGTGAATATAGATTTCGTCATCAAAACGAATACCCAAACCCAGAAGTCCGAAGATTCCACCTTTCAGATCAATCTGTCGATCCTGATAAATTAAGGTAATCTTTGACTTATATCCGCTAATAGCTTTGATAATTGCACCTGCTGGGCGAGCGTGTACACCATCACGATCTTTGATTTTGTAAACAATTTTTTCCATATCTAAATAGATCCAAGTAGAAAAGAAATATCCAACACCAATATATTATGCCATTATTTATCGTTTAATAGCGTTTTTCACTAAAAAAATACTATTCACTTGGCATATCAATTCTGTTTCTTAGTTTCTGTCCAGCCCTAAAGGTGGTAACACGTCTTGAGGAAATAGTTACTTCTTTACCTGTCTTTGGATTTCTTCCTGGACGGGCATTTTTAACTTTTAATTCAAAGTTACCGAATCCGGTTAGTTTTACGATTTCTCCTGACTCTAGAGTTGATGCTATCTGCTCAAAAAATGAATCAACAAATTCCTGTGCTGTAGTCTTAGGAAGACCTTGCTTAATAATAAGTCGGTCTGCAATATCTGCTCTAGTTAGCGCCATATTCACCATTCCTCGTACTTAAAAATCCTTAATAATTAGGGGTTAAGTACTAAAATTAATACTTACTGTTTGTAATATAATACAAAAATCAAAAAAAAATTAGTAATGCCTCCCATTTTTTTTATAAATTATCAAATATTTAGTAAAAAATTTTATCTCGCTAACATTTTTCTGAGAATTTTTATAAATTAACTGTAAATATTTCATTTTTCAAACTAGCTTTGATGTAGAAGTACATTAAATTTAAAGGATTTTTTGGGGTAAATATTTTCATAAAAAAACAGGACTGAAAATTTCAGGCAAGGTTCCTACATTAACAGTTAATGGAGGATTTTATTCAGGACTTGACGTCTGTGCTACAATTTTTCTAGTTTGTTGTTTTATGAAATTAGGAGCCAGACATGGCATTAAAGTTAGCTATTTACGGTTATGACTCAGATATTGGAAAACTAGTTATTGAAACTCTTGAAGAGCAGAAAATCCCTCTTGATGATGTTTTCCCTTTATCTCCTTTTTCAGGAGAATATGATGCCGTAAATATCTGTTCACAGAATTATTTTGTTCAGCCTATCGAAGAATTTGATTTTGAAAAGGCTAATGTCGCTTTATTCTTAAGTACTCAGGATGAAAGCCAGCGTTGGATTTCAAAGGCTCAGAATGCTGGCTGTATTGTTGTTGATAACAGTCATCTTTTCAGCGGAGATGAGAAAACCACACTTGTTGTTCCTGAGATAAATCCTTTTGATATCAAAAAAGCTATTGAGTCTCGTTTAGTGATTCCTGCTCTTGCTCCATCAGTACAGATCTGTCTAGCTCTTGGTGCTCTTCATGATGAATTTGGGGTTACCAGGGCAGTCGCTACTTCAATGGAGTCTGTATCTGAGGTGGGAAGACTTGGGACAGAAACCCTTGCACATGAAACCACCCTGCTGTTAAACGGAATGAACGGTGATCATCAGGGCTTTTCTGCTCAGGTAGCCTTTAATCTGCATACACTTACAGGTACAGTTGAGGATAACGGATATACAGATCATGAACAGACTGTAAAAACCGAAGTTTCAAGAATACTTGGTAAATTTGAGAGAGGCTTTGATATAACTACTGTTCAGGTGCCAGTATTTTATGGTCACACCATCAGTGTAAATGCCGATCTTGAAGAGTCTGTTAGTGTTGATGATGTTACTGAGGTCTTTAAGAAATCATCATATGTTACTGTAAAGGATAATGATGAGAATCTTACTCCTGTTGAGGACGTAATCAACGAAAGAACTGTCCTTGTAAGCAGAATTCGTCAGAATATCAAAGGAAGCAAGAATGTTAGTTTTGTATGCATGATGGACAATACAAGACGAGGTGAAGCAATTTCCTGTGTTGAAATTGTAAAATTAATTGCACAAAATATATAGCCTTGCACACTTTATGCATTTTAGTTAGAAAAATTGGGATCTCGCTAGATTTTTGACGATCCCATTTTTAGATACAATAATGCATAGAAATAGGGGAGTCGTATGCATAGGTTAAAAAAAGTCACCTTAGAAGTGACAATGGGTCTTTTTATATCGTTATCTGCATTTTCTGCAGATGATGATGGTACTTTCACCATTACAATTCAAGGCCCTGAAGTAGAGGAAACCGTTCCTGCCAGTCGCCCAGTTCGTACTACTCCTAGAAGACAAGCTGTAATTCCTCAGCAGGCTCCTGCTGCAACTGTTGCCCCTAGACAGTCAGCACAGGCTCCTCAGCGTGCGGTTGCAGTTCCTGCTCAGACTGCTGTTTCATCTGATCAGTTCAGAACCTATAACGTGGTATCTGGAGATACCATCTGGTCTGTAGCTCATCGTTATGCTCAACTTAATAGAAGTATTAACGAATTTCAGGTAGTTGCCTCCATATATAGAAATAATCCTCAGGCTTTTGGCGGAGGAAATGTAAATAATCTTTTAAGAACAACTCTGAGAATCCCTTCTGATGCTCTGATAGCACAGGAAAATACTCAGACCGGAAGTGCTCTTTTAGCTCAGGGAGTCATGACCCTACCTCCTCTCCCTGTAAGTCAGCCTGCAGTAAGTCCAACTGTTCAGAGTGCTCCTGCTCCTCAGTTGCCTCAAACTGCTCAGAGTCAAGTACCATCACAGCAGACAGTTACACCTGCTAATACCGGTAAACCGGCAAATGATATCCCTGTTTACACTGCAACTGAAACTAGAATCAAGGAAGTTCAGAAACAGCGTGAAGCTGAAGAAAACGGTGAACTGATTCCATCTGGACTTTCCAATAAGGACTCTCAGAATCCTAACGACAGACGTACTCTTGCTGAAAACGGAGCTCAGCTTCAGCTTGAAAATGGCGCTGTAACGGAAAATGTCGCCAATGCTCCTGTTCAGTGGCAGGGACAGGGTCTGGGCTTAACCCCTGAACAGCTAAGACAGGTTCAGGCTCTTCTCAAAAAGAATCCTCAGGAATCTGTAGATGTTAAGTCTATTCGCATCATGCTTGAGGAAAACAAAAAGCAGATCGATCAGAAGACTAAGGTTATTGAGCAGCAGCTTTCAGATGCTATTGCCAGAATGAAGAAGTCGTCTGCTGTTACTGCTCAGACCGCAGCTGACAGTGTCTCCTCTCTATCAAGTCAGTACGATAACATTATCGCAGGTATTCAGCAGGATCTTATTGAAATCAAAGGTAATGTGTCAAAGCTCTCTCAGGATAATGACCGTATGAGAGAAATGCTTCTGGCTAATGACGAAAAAATTGAGGATATGCAGTTGCAGATGTCTCAGTTTACAGTGTCATCTGTCGATGCAAGCATTGATATGGATAAGCCTGTGATGATGATCCTGTTTGGAGCAGGTTTATTGTCATTGGTAATTCTGATTCTATTCATTATCTTCAAGGCCAGAGCCCGTGCTCGTGCTCGGAAGTATCATGATGACTTTGACTTTGATGATGCAGGATCATTAGGTTCAGATGATATGCTGTTATCTGATGATAATGGCTCGATTGCAATTGAAACTCCTTCTCCTGACATTGACGAAGGTGATGCGTATTCAGAGGAGCAAGCTGCTGATAACAACGCTGCTCCTGCTGCTGATGTAGAAATTTCACCAGCCGCTGCATCTGATACGGCTGATAGCCCTGCTGATGAGAGTACAGAAGATTCTCAGGCCCAGGCTGAGTGGGATAAGGCAGCTGAAGAATCTGCTGAGCCCTCAAGCAATGATCAGAATGTTCTGGATGAATGGTCAAATGCTCTTAATGAAGATCAGTCCGGAGCAAAAGAAACTGAGGTTGAAGGCAAATCAGATGATGCAAGTGTTGCCGACGAGTGGGCTGCTGCTTTAGGTGAACAGGAAAAATCAGAAAAGGCCCAAGAAGAGTCATCAGATGAGCCTAAGAAAGATGAACAGGAAGATATGGCCGCAGCGTGGGCTGCAGCTCTAGGTGAACAGGAGGGAGGTGCTGAAGAGGAAAAAACAGCGGATGATCCTGCTACTCCTGCAGAAGAAAAGTCTGGCGGTGATGAACAGGAAGACATGGCCGCAGCCTGGGCTGCTGCTTTAGGTGAACAGAAAGGTGGTGAAGGGGCTACTTCTGAAGAGCCTGAGGCTAAGGAAAATACTGAGTCATCAGAACCCGCTGAAAGTACACAGGCTGAAGAACTGAAGAAATCTATTGAGGCTGCTAAGGCTGAACCTGAAAAGTCTGCTCCCGCAGAAGAAGCTGTTTCTGAATACGTAAATATTGAGGATATTGCAGCAGAAGCACCAGCAGAAGAGGCTGTTCCTGAAGACGTAAATATTGAGGATATCGCGGCAGAAGCACCAGCAGAAGAGGCTGTTCCTGAAGACGTAAATATTGAAGATATCGCGGCAGAACCCCCAGTAGAAGAGGCTGTATCTGAAGACGTAAATATTGAGGATATCGCGGCAGAAGCCCCAGTAGAAGATGCTGTATCTGAAGACGTAAATGTTGAGGATATTGCAGCAGAAGCACCTGCTGAAGAGGCTGTATCTGAAGACATAAATGTTGAGGATATCGCGGCAGAAGCTCCAGTAGAAGAGGCTGTATCTGAAGACGTAAATGTTGAGAATATTGCAGCAGAAGCCCCAGTAGAAGAGGCTGTATCTGAAGACGTAAATGTTGAAGATATTGCAGCAGAAGCACCTGCTGAAGAGGCTGTATCTGAAGACATAAATGTTGAGGATATCACAGCATCAGCACCAGCAGAAGAGGCTGTATCTGAAGACATAAATGTTGAGGATATCACAGCATCAGCACCAGCAGAAGAGGCTGTATCTGAAGACGCAAATGTTGAAGATATTGCAGTAGAAGCACCTGCTGAAGATGCAGTTCAGGATCCTGAAGAACAGGAGATTGATGTCGGAGATCTTGTCCAGAATGAAGGTGATGACTTAGCTTCTCCTGCAGATGAAATTAGCGGAGAGGAAAGTGCTTTACTAGACGCAATGGGGAACCAGGAAAATCCTACTGAAGATGTTCAGGCCGATGTTGTTGAAACTGAGGCTCCTGCAGAAGGTTCTGGTAAGGTTGATGAAGTTGTTGATGACGAGATTGACCTTGAGGTTCTCTTAAGGCCTGTTGAGACTGAAGGTGGTGATGATCTGGTTCAGAACGAACCAGTTGAAGAATCATCAGAGACTCAAAGTGAAGAGGTAGCAACTGAGACCTTAGAGGAATCCGCTCCAGAGCTGGATGAAACTGCTACAGCGGCAATTGGTGAGGCTGGTGAAGCTGAGCTTTCAGAGGAATCTGCATCCGATGCTCCTGTCGAAGAAACCGTAGCTGAAGAAAGTCAAGATTCGGTATCAGGACAGGATGAAGTTGTTTCATGGGAGGTTCCTCAAGACGAATACGATGTCGTAAGTGAATCAGGTCAGAATGATTCTGTTAAAGAAGCTGCAGCTGATCTTGCTCAGCTTGAGGCAAGAATCGGTTCAGCTGGTTACTACATGGATCCTCAGGCAGAATCTGATCTTATGAATATGCTTGGTGATGGTATTTCTCCTAATGAAAATGATCTTGTACAGAATGAGGAGACTGCATTTTCACCAGAAGAAATCTCCAGAATGATTAATGGTGATACTTCACAGGCAGATGTTCCTGATTTACAGAAGGTTTCTAATACTATCGGACCTATAACTGCTAATGCTGATTTAACTGATCAGGCTACTTTAGCTGAGAACATATCAGAGGGAGAAAAAGAGATTCTGACACCAAAAGAACACCAGTACTACGTTGATGAGCTTAACCTTGCAAGACTGTATTTTGAGACAGGTGATACCGAGGAGGCTATCAAGATAATTGAGGATGTTCAGGAGCATGGAAGTCTTGATCTTAAGAAAGAAGCTTCTAAGGTTATGGAGGCTTATGGAAGCTAGAATCTGATACCCGAAACTTTATGATTTTGTAAAAGCAGATCTTATGGTCTGCTTTTTTTAGGATGATCTAGCCGATGTAGTTCACTTTCTTGCATATACACCATAGAATTTCGTTTCTGTTTAATATCTAAACACTCTTAATACCATTTTTTTTACGCTAACTTGCACTTTTTTAGATAAAAAATATCAATAAAGTTAGTTGTGTCTAATTTTAGTTGCTTTAAGCTTACTAATTCTATACAATGAAACTGTTCAAAAATGTTATTTCTTAATTGTTGAGGATGTCATGTCAAAAATTGTTAAAGTAATCGGTCGTGAAATTATTGATTCACGTGGTAACCCAACTGTTGAAGCTGAAGTTTATTTAGAGGATGGCTCTTTTGGTCGTGCAGCAGCTCCTTCAGGAGCTTCAACCGGTTCAAGAGAGGCCTTAGAGTTACGCGACGGTGATAAGACTCGCTTTGGTGGTAAGGGAGTGTTAAAAGCCGTTGCCAATGTTAATGGTCCAATTGCCAAGGCAGTTTGCGGTCTGGATTCTGCGGAGCAGTCAGTTGTCGATAACACTATGATTAAGCTTGATGGTACCGAGAATAAGGATTCCTTGGGAGCCAACGCAATTTTAGCTGTATCTCTGGCAGTAGCAAAAGCAAATGCTGCTTCAAGAAAGATCCCTTTATATCAGTATATTGGTGAACTCTTTGGTCATAAAGGCAAGTATGTAATGCCTCTTCCTATGATGAACATCCTAAATGGTGGTGAGCACGCTGATAACAATGTTGATATTCAGGAGTTCATGATTCAGCCTGTTGGAGGAAAGAATCTTCGTGATGCACTCCGTATCGGTTCAGAGGTTTTCCATTCTCTTGCCAAGGTTTTAAAGGCAAAAGGTCTAAACACTGCGGTAGGTGATGAAGGTGGTTTTGCTCCAAATCTGTCATCAAATGCAGAAGCTTTTGCTTGTATTAAAGAAGCAGTAGAAAAAGCTGGCTATGAGTTTGGTAAGGATGTAACTTTGGCTATGGACTGCGCTTCATCAGAATTCTATAACGATAAGACTGGCATGTATGAATTAAAGGGGGAGGGTAAGTCCTTTACTTCACATGAGTTTACCGATTATCTGGCTGGTCTGGTTAAGGAATATCCAATTGTTTCCATCGAAGACGGTCAGAATGAGTCAGACTGGGATGGCTTCAAATATCAGACTGAGAAACTTGGTTCTCATGTACAGCTAGTTGGTGATGATCTTTTCGTAACCAATACTAAGATTCTATCAGAAGGTATCAAAAAAGGAATTGCCAATTCAATTCTAATCAAGTTCAATCAGATTGGTTCTCTAACCGAAACTCTGAATGCAATTAAGATGGCTCAGGATGCAGGTTATACTGCAGTTGTTTCACACCGTTCTGGTGAGACAGAGGATACCACTATTGCTGATCTTGCGGTCGGTACTTCCTGCGGTCAGATCAAGACTGGTTCAATGAGCCGTTCAGATCGTATCGCAAAATATAATCAGCTAATCCGTATTGAGGAAGCATTAGGTGAGAACGCAGTCTTCCTTGGTCGTAAGGCAATTAAGGGCCAGAACTAGTTCTGGTGTGAGATTTGGGGGTCAGATTTGCTCTGATACCTGAGTCTTAATGTTCAAAATTTCCGTGTTTTGAACAGGTAAGTGTATATCTTCGGTTCCATTTTTTTTGTCAGAGACCTTTTCTCTGACTTTTTTTCTTTAAACCTATCAATTCTAACAAATCATTTCTGCTCTTTTTTGGGTACAGGTCTAAGTAATTAAAAAAAACGCACTATTAATGCGTGAGTGATATTGACAAAAATTTCGAGAGTATAATTATCATGTATTAGCTTTAATTTCAAATAGTTGCTGATACAAGGTGTTGAAAATAATACTTTTGTTGCTAATTACATCATTTGTTTTATTTGTTTCAATAGTTTCAGATTAAATTAACATAACAATATAAGGAGACAGCTTTGAAGTCCATACTATCTTAGCTGTAATTAAATGACAGATTTTCACCCTCAGCCTAATCTCTTCAACCGGTTTTTAAACTGTGTCGAAAGACTTGGAAATAAACTTCCTCACATTACGATGCTTTTTATTTATGCTCTGATTCTGACGATTTTTATCTCTTTCCTTCTTTCTTTTATCGATTTTGACTACATACATCCAACCTCCAAAGAGAAGATTCATATTTTAAATATGCTTGCTCCTGCTAATCTTCTGGATCTGGTGGTAAATTCAGTCAAGAATTTCATGGGATTCCCTCCATTAGGTATTACCATTGTTGCAACATTGGGTATTGGTATTGCAGAGGGCTCAGGCTTTGTTAATGTGCTGATTAAAAAGTTCCTGTCGGTTACTCCAAGAAAGCTTCTGACTCCAACTGTTATTTTTATCTCTATTGTCTGTCATCTTGTATCAGACAGTGCATATACTATTCTGATGCCAGTTTCTGCGCTGATGTTCTATTCCTGCGGCCGTCATCCTTTAGCCGGTATAGCTTGTTCTTTTGCCGGGCTTGCCGGAGGTTTCACCGCAAGTTTTACTCCTTCAGTAATCGATCCTGTTATGCAGAGCTTTACAGAGTCTGCCTCTCATATCATTGATCCAGAGTATTCCGTTAATGTTCTGTGTAACTATTTCTACGCTTTAGGCGGAACCATCTTTGTTATTCTTTCGGTCTGGTTTGTCACAGACAGGATTATTGAACCTAGACTTATGCAGACCATGCCTCTTGATCTTGATATTAAAGAGGATAAGACTTTAGCAGTAACACCTGTAAGTGCAGAAGAAAACCGAGCTTTTAAGATTGCAATTGGTACAGTGATAGCTCTTTTATCTTTCCTGTTTGTTCTATGCTACCCAGATAACTCTATGATGCGTGCTCCAGACGGTACTTTAACCTCTCCTAAGGCACCTGTTATGATGGGGCTGGTTCCTCTGCTGTTTATCTTCTTCTCTCTGCCTGGCATTGTGTACGGTTACTCTGCAGGTACCTTTAAGAAAGCTAATGATGTGATTAAATCCATGGAACATATCATGAATATGCTGATTTCCTTCATAGTATTCTGCTTCTTTGCAGGACAGTTCCTGTATGTGTTCGGACACTCAAACATTGGCTCTCTGCTTGCAATTTCTGGTGCGGAGTTTCTCAAGAGCATGGGCTTGCCATCTGGAATTACTCTTTTAGGTATTATTATCCTGACCGGATGTCTGAACCTTTTAATTACTTCTGCAACCTCAAAGTGGGCTATTCTATCAACAATCTTTGTACCAATGCTGATGATGCTTGGAATTTCTCCAGAGCTCACTCAGGCTGCCTTTAGGGTATCTGATTCTGCTGTAAACGTATGTACTCCTATGTTTGCCTTCTATCCTCTACTGATTTCATATTGTCAGCGTTACTGCAAGAAAGCAGGAGTTGGAACATTAAGTTCAATGATGCTGCCTTATACCTTTGTTCTTATGTTTGTTCTTACCGTAGTGCTGTATATTTACTGGTTCATTGGTATACCTCTTGGATTCCAGAGCGGTTATGACTATCCATCTACTATGTTCCCTCAGGTGCATTAAGGAGAATTCATGGATCTTATAAAAAGTCTTACAGACAGATTCTTTCGTTACGTGTCGATTCCCTCACAGTCCGATGCTGCAGTAAAAACAGTTCCAACTTCAAAGGGGCAGACTGAGCTTGCCAATTTGCTTGCAGATGAGCTTAAAGACCTTGGTGTGTCTTCTGTATCTGTAGATGAGCACAGCTGTGTCTATGGAACTTTAAAAGGTAACTGCAAAGGTCCAGTGGTTGGTTTTTTAGCCCATTTAGATACTGTGAATGTATCTTTAAGTCCAATAATTCATCCTCAGATCATTCATTATGATGGAGGAGATGTTGTTCTTAACAAAGAGAAGAATATTGTCTTAAAACTCTCAGAGTACCCTGAACTTGGGAGTTTTGCCGGAGAGGATATTATTTTTTCTGATGGAACTTCTGTTTTGGGCGCTGATGACAAATCTGCAATAGCCAACATCATGACTATGCTTGAAGTTCTGAAAAATGATCCTTCCATAAAACATCCTGAACTTAAGATAGCCTTTGTTCCTGATGAGGAAATTGGTCTTTTAGGTTCAAAGTGCATGGATCTTGAAAAGTTCAAGGTTGACTTTGCATATACCATAGACTGCTCAGGTGTTGGTGAGATAGTGTATGAGACTTTTAATGCCGGTACCGTAAAAATAAGGATCAAAGGTGTAAGTGCTCATCCTATGTCAGCTAAAAATGTGCTTGTAAATCCACTTCTGGTTGCTCATGACTTTATTTCAATGTTTGACCGAGGTCAGACTCCTGAGCATACAGAAGGCAGGGAGGGCTACTGGTGGTTTAGCGGTATGAACGCAGATCCTCTTTACTGTGATTTGAGCATGCTGATCCGTGATCACGACAAAAAACTCTACGAATGGCGAAAGCAGTACGTCAGAGATGCGGTTGAAATTCTAAAAAAACGTTATCCAAAGGCTGAAATCTCATTTGATATTACTGATACCTATGAGAATATTGCTAATAACGTTAAGCGTGAAGACCCTCCTGTAGCCATGCTTTATCAGGCTTTAGATGAACTTGGAATAAACAGTGTTACCTATGCAATGAGAGGCGGTACTGACGGTTCTCAGCTATCCACCAAAGGAATTGTTACTCCAAATTACTTCACTGGAGCATTTAATTTCCACAGTAACTGTGAATTTCTGCCTTTATCGTCTTTTAAAAAATCATGTGAGGTTACCTTAAAGCTTATTGAGCTTTCCTGTAGATAAATAACATTTAAAAAGCACATCAGAGGACTGTATGGTATGAGTTGTGATGATTCTGTCGCAGTCCTCTGTTTTTTTTAATTTCGTTAAATTTAGAGATAATTCTTTTTTTTTATCAACGAGTAAGTCATATAATCGGAGAAGATAACAATTATTTTCAAACATAAGGTTTTCCAAAATCTGCAAAAAGTCAGGTTGGAGGTGGATTATGAAGAAATTTATAGTATTTCTCTTGGTGTTTGTCTGTGTCCTGTATATCGGTATCTGCTACATTACTGGCTCGCTTATTGAATCAAATCTTGCTAATTCACAAAAATACATTGAATCTTCTGATGCAGAACTGTTAAAAGGTGTAAAACTCAGTTATATTTCTAAATCATCTGGACTTTATAACCGTGAAGGTGATTATGTAATTGAGTCTCCTGTGTTTGGAAAATCTGTCTGTCCAACCTCAATTTACTCGGGATTTCTTCATGCCAATGTAAAGCTGAACGTTGATGAGCTTGTGGCAAATCTTGCCCGCAAGAATATTGTGCTGCCAGCCTCTTTTGATACTAAAACTTCAAACGGTGTGATTGAGGCTGATGTTAATGTCCTTTCATTAAAGGCTGTAGCAACCGCAGATCTCTCTTCAAAATATCAGAAGAACCGTTATAAGGATTTCTCCTTAAAGCTTATCTCAAATGTTGATTCTTCGTTTAATCCGGAGGCTACTATAGCTGTAAGCAACTTTAAGAATCCTGCTCTTTTTTCATGTGATAGCTTTAACTACAAGGGTAATATTGAGGGACTTATTTCAATTTCCTCTCTTGGTAAGGGGAAATTCAGCGGTAAGAATCTTGGATATGAAAAGTATGTTTTAGATAATCTTGAAGGAGAATACAGAACCTATGAATACGAGAATGGAATCTTCAAGCTTTATGTAAAGGCTATAGGCCAGGGCGTAACCGAGCATCTTAGCCGCTTTGATTTTGAAGGCTCCTTTTCATCCTTTAACCTTGATAAGATCTTATCTTCTGATAAGTACAAAAAGAATGCTGCAGATGAATCTCTGGATATAATTCTATCTGATCTTAGCGATGCACAGATTGATAAATTCAATTTCTCTCTCTCAAGAAACTTTGCTAAGCGTCTTTTTTCCGAGAACTCTGCTGATATTCCTTTCCAGTCAAACGGCAGCTTTAAATTCAAGTATGCAACTGTTCCTCAGAGTCTGAATGGAGTTCTGCATATCGGCACCAATACTCTTAAAGGTTTAGGTTTCCTACTAAAGGATCAGGGGAACGGTTATTACGGTACTGATCTTGTTATTAAAAATGGACAATACCAGCTGGGAGATTTTTCCTTATCATCAGATTTTCTCAAGAACTCTGCTATCAATGGCCTGATTGAGAAAATCAAGCTTGAAGATAAACTTAATCTGAAAGGAGAAAAAATTGAAAAGGAATTGAATAAATTAGATGACAAGATTAAAAATTCTAATATATTCAAGATGATCAGATAAGTAAAAAAGGATATGATCCCTACTGTCTGCATTATTGTCTATTATTTTTTCTAATTCAGATATAAGCTAAACGTAGTTTAATCTCGGAAGTTCAATCCGAGATTTTTCTTTGAATGCCGCAACTGCGGAATATTTTGAGGCTAAATTTTTCATGGCAAATAAATTAGTATTGTTTTCAGCCGGAGCTGTTGTTATCGCTGCTGCAGTTTATGCCGGTGGTGTTTATTATACAGGTGTTAAAGTCAATGAATACCTCAGCGGTATTGAAAACAATGAAACAATCAGCAAACAGCTTAGTTATTATCTTCCAGGCTCAAATTTAAGCTGCAAGGTAGACAAGGATTCTTTCTTTACAGAGAAGGGCAGTTTTATTCTTTCTGTCGAGGATGAAAGTGTAAAGATCCCATTTACCATCAACAAGGGCTTTGGCTCTGCTAAAACCATCATTGGTACAGATGAATTTGTTTCTTTAGTAGAAAAGAATGATGCAATCAAGTTTGCTCCAAATACTGTGAAGGCTGATCTTGAGTTTGATTCTTCTGTATTCTCTTCAAAGATCAAAGGTCATGGCAGACTGCAGGCTGATTATCAGGATAACTCTAAGGGCAAGCTAGATTCTGTTCTGGATGTGGATTTAACCTCAGATGAAAATGTAATCTCTCATCTTAATATCAGGAATCTTCAGGATGGAAAATCCTTCTCGGTTAAAGAAATTGATATGTCTGGCAATATGCAGGGAATAACCGATCTAAAGAGTATTGGTAATTCCTCTGTTGTCATAAAGGGCTTTGAAGCAATGCCCTATAAATTTGATAACCTAAAGTTAACTTCACAGGCTGTAAATCAGACAAAAGAAGGTGATTTCGACATGAATATCACCTTAAGCGGAGATGATTTATTCGGTTATCTTCAGAACTATGATATTGATTTCACTTTATCAAAGTTCAATACAGATGTCCTTGAAAAGGCCTCTCAGAATGCTGCTGTTGATGATGGTTCTTATCAGGAGGTCTTAAAGTCTCTCAATTCTCTTACTGTAAACAAGCTTAATGGCAGAGTAGGTAAAATCGTTGCCTTCTTTACTGGAATTCAGAACGTTGATCAGTTCAATTTAACCTCTGGCGGTAAGTTTACATGGAACCTTGAGGAAGGAATGGATTCTCTGAAGGGCAATCTAACAGTTAAGTCTGATTCTAACAAGAATGCAGAGCAGTTTTTTGTTGAGAAGAACGGCGCATTTGAATCTGAGCTTGCAATTGAAAATGGTCGTTTAACTGTAAACGGCAAGCCTTTCCTATAATAAACTTAGATTCATAGATTTCTGTAAAAGAATAAAGCTTCTGAATCTGTAAATAAAACAGGCAGAAGCTTTTGTTTTGATTATTGTTAGTTTAAGGCTAATATTTCAGATTAATATCAGTTAATTTGGACTTAATTTCTTTATCGATAAAAATAAGTTTTATATAATTTTGTGGTAATAAAATACAGAATCGTTAACATTATATAAAAACAAGAACAAACTATATCTTATGAACATTCTTCTTCTTTCTATTATCCCTGTATTACAGTTCGTTTTCGTATATTTCCTGTTTCTAAAACCTATTCAGAAATACTCCTTTATATTCAGAAAACTTTTCTTTGTGCTGTTGGGAATAAGTGCTTTAAATGGGTATCTGTATATCTTCTTTAAGATGACAACAGCTTACTTTGGTATTCCAAAGTGGCTGGTGATGATTGTTCTAAATATATTCTGGGCGATGGCTGTTCTATGTATTCTCATCGGTATCCGTTTAGTTCTGAACTTCCTATTCAAGCTTTTAAGAAGAAATTTCTCTGTTAATCTGTTTAAGCCTGAATCTGTGATTCTAGGCTTGTTCATGACGGCCTTGAGTTTTTATATTTCAGCTGTTGCCGTAAGTAATGGTTTCGTTCCTCCCGTAATAAGAAACTATACCTTTACTGTAGATAAACTCTCAGTAGAGAATAGCGGATTAAAGATAGTTCAGCTTTCTGATCTCCACATAGACGGAATAGCAACAAAGAGTGAAATCAGAGATATTGT
Source organism: uncultured Succinivibrio sp. (assembly GCF_902756765.1). NCBI lineage: Bacteria > Pseudomonadati > Pseudomonadota > Gammaproteobacteria > Aeromonadales > Succinivibrionaceae > Succinivibrio > uncultured Succinivibrio sp. Next base: position 32,256 of record NZ_CACVSS010000009.1, read on the forward strand.
TGACAGGGTAAATGAACAGAAACCCGATCTTGTTTTAATTACAGGCGATTTTGTAGATGGCAAGGTTTCTGATTTAAAGGATGTTACCGATATTCTTTTTGCTCTGGATTCAAAATACGGTGTGTATGCTGTACCAGGAAATCATGAATATTATTCAGATTACAGGAAATGGCTAGAGCATTTTGAGAAAGGCGGAATTAAGTTTCTAGAGAATAATAACATCTCAGTCAAGGATTACGCTCAGAATAATGTGTTAAATCTCTGTGGTATTACTGATCCTACTGCAGAACACTACAACATGACTGAACCAAGTATCAAAGATGCATTAGTTGGCGTTGATAATTCTGTTCCTACTATATTCATGTCCCATCGTCCTAAGTTTGCAGTTCAGCTTCAGGAATTCTCTGATCTTACTTTATGTGGACACACTCATGGTGGTTTTATGCCCGGTATCGACATACTGGTCGGTCTTTTGAATGAAGGAATGACTCACGGACTTTATAAGCTTGGAAAAGAGAAGGTGATTGTTTCTTCAGGAACCCGTATCAATACAGCTTCTGCTTTCAGAATCTTCAATAAGCCGGTAATTAATATCATTGTTCTTGAGTCTCCTAAGGCTCATAGAAATCTCAGTTCTAAAAATTTCTCTGTCTATTTTGAGAGTTAGTTTTTTATTCTGCCATGAGAAAATAATCATGGCAGAATTCTGCTAGTCTGATCATATTTTTGTGTTGTTTAATATATTTTACCTTTCTTCATTCACATTTTTAAATCTTCACTTACCCATTTTCAATGCATTGTTTTTAATATTATTTATACTCAAAGATAGGTTTTGAATTTTGGAGAAATCTTATGGGCTTCTTTGAAAGACTATCTGTTCGTGGGAAGGTAATGGGTGGTTTTGCTGTTGTAATTATATTTACAATCCTTATCTCTATTGTATCTGTCCTGATAATGCTGAATTTTAATTCAGCCTCTTCTTATGCTCACGAGGTTCTGACTGTAAGACGTGTTACATTGGTAACAGTTCGAGAAATGATCGATACCATGCACGATGATCTTTTCATGTCGCAGGAGGAACTTGAAAACAATACTCCCGAACTATTGAAGGGGATTGAAGAGAAGGTTAATGCCGTTTCTGCTAAAGTAAATGCTTTAAGAGGAAGAACTACTCCTGAGCAGACAGCAATTATCAAGAATTCTATTGCAGAGTATGAGAACCTGTATCGAAACGAATATCTTCCAGCTTTAGCCGCTAAGGATCTTCAAAAGATGCATCATGTTTTCTCTCTCAAGATGCAGAAACTTAAGATTGCCGCAGACAAGGCCTGCAATACTATAGTCGAGACTCAGATTGCTAATGGTGTTTCCAAGATTGAGGAAAATACCTCATATACTCCAATATATGGAATTCTTATTGCTTCTGCCTGTGCCACTGTTCTTGCTATTCTTATTGCCATGGTGGTATCAAGCTATACTGTTAAGAATCTTCGCACAGCATTAAATGCATCAAGCTTAATTGCAAATGGAGATCTTTCAAAACCTGTAAAGACAACTTCTAAAGATGAATTTGGAAAGCTTCTAGATGCAGTTGAGAAAATGAGACTTCAGCTTAATGATCTTGTTGGTAAGATTAAGTCCTCTGTAGGTCAGGCAGTATCAGATTTCGGTTCTATCAATGATATAACTATGGTTATTGATGAATCTGCCCGTTCTAATGAATCAAAGGCAATGACTGTGGCTGCAGCTTCTGATGAGATGGTTTCAACAACGGGAGATATCGCTAAGAACTGTCAGACTGCCGCTGTAACCGCTGATGAGAGTAACAAGAGTACACAGGATGGTGTTAACAAGGTTCATCTGACTATCAATGCAATTCGTGATCAGGTTGAAAAATCAAAGAATGACGCAATACTTGTATCTCGCCTGGTAGAACAGTCTCAAAAGATCGGTACTATAGTTCAGACAATTGAAGATATTGCTTCTCAGACTAATCTGTTGGCTCTTAATGCGGCAATTGAAGCTGCCCGTGCAGGTGAAGCCGGTAAGGGATTTGCTGTGGTTGCAGACGAAGTTCGTTCTCTGGCTTCAAGAACCTCTGGTTCAACCTCTGAAATTACCAAGATGGTTGCTGAGATTCAGAATGACGCTAATACCGCAAATGACAGTATGACTGCCTCTGTTGAACATATGGGGGAATTAGCTTCCCAGACAGAAGAAGTTGAAAATTTATTGTCCAGCATTATTGAAAATGTTAATTCTGTTAATACTCAGATTGCTCAGATTGCAACTGCTGCTGAACAGCAGACAACCGCGACTTCTGAGATCTCATCCAATATGCAGAGTATTACCAATGAGTCTCAGAATCTGACAGAGAATGTGAGAACGGCACAGGGAACAGTAAACTCCTCAGTTGATAATCTGAATTCCTTAAAGGCAATGGTTGACAGGTTTATTGTGTAACTATATAAGGAAAACTTTATTTGAAAAAAATCAGAGAGTGCTTAATGTGTTCTCTGATTTTTTTTGTTAGTTATTATGAGATAACTACTCTGGGGAAGGATTCTTGGACTTGAGTCCGAGAAAGAAAAAGCTGTAATTAAGCCTGAGCTTTCCTACTTCCTTTTGTATTTTTATCCTCGTCCTTAATTCTGATCATGAAGTTTGAAATGATAGCGACTAAACCACCGGTAGTGATTCCAGAAGTGAACAATGATTTTATGTTATCTGGTAGGAAGTTCAGAATGTCTGGTTCGAATTCAACTGCTAGACCGAAAGAGAAACTTACGGCCATAACAAGGATTGCTTTGCGGTTCATTTCCTGAGAGGCAATGATTCTTACTCCAGCAGCTGCAACAGTTCCGAACATAAGTAGAGTGGCTCCTCCTAATACAGGATCTGGAATTAAAGAGAACACCTTACCTACAGCAGGGAATAGTCCTAAAATTACAAGGAATCCTGCGATAAAGAATCCAACGTATCTTGAGGCAACACCCGTAAGCTGAATCATTCCGTTGTTCTGTGCGAAGATTGAGTTTGGGAATGAGTTCAGACAGCCTGCAATCATTGAGTTAAATCCATCTGCAAGAATACCGCCTGAAGATCTCTTCTGGAAGTCGGAGCCTTCAATCTTCTGTCCAGAGATTAGAGAGTTAGCAGTAATATCACCGTAAGCCTCAATTGCAGTAATCATATACACGATGCCAAGACCGATGATTGCACCAGGATCAAATGTAATTCCGTACTTGAATGGATGTGGTACGTTAATACCGCCAAAACTGTCGATCTGAGAGAAATCGACCCTTCCCATAAAGTAAGCTACAACAAAACCGATAATCAGACCTAATACGATAGAGCTCATTCTCAGGTAACGGTTTGAACTGCGGTTGAAGAACAGAATGGTAACGATAACCAGTGCTGCAAGGCTGATATTTTCGACAGATGCAAAGGTTCCGTCTGCTTTTGCTCCAAAACCGCCGCCGCAGGCAATTACACCAACCTTAATCAGACTTAATCCGATAAGACAAACTACGATGCCGGATACTAAAGGAGTAATAATCTGTCTGGTGTAGCGAAGAACTCTACTGATAAACATTTCGATAAAGGAACCAGAGATTACAGCACCGAAGATAGCTGCAAGTCCTCCATTCAGACCAGCTCCGATAATAGGAGAGATGAATGAAAAAGAGGTGCCCTGAATACACAAAAGGCCGCATCCGATAGGACCAACCTTTTTGCACTGAATGAATGTTGAAATACCTGAAGCCAAAAGCGACATGGAGATCAGATAACCTGTGGTTTCCAAATCAAGCTTTAGCGCACTGGCAATAATAAGTGGAGGAGTGATGATTGCCACGAAAATAGCCAGAAGGTGCTGGAAAGCAGCAAAAATGGCATCTCTTAGAGGAGGTCTGTCCTCAAGTTTATAAATAAGTTCTGATGTGAACAGCTCTGTTTTGGTGCTCTGAGTCATTTTTTAATTCTCTTTAAACTTTATCTGACAATTATCCAGACTATCAATAATAGCCAGTGATTCTACCTGATAACCTTCGTTTCTAAGATAGCTGCCACCCTGCTGGAAAGATTTCTCAACAATAAAGCCCATACCTACAAGTTCAGCCTTAGCCTGTTTTGTAAGCTCAATAATGCCTTTTGCTGCATTACCGTTTGCCAGAAAATCATCAATGAACAGAACCTTATCGCCTTCGTTTAAGAACTCCTTTGAGCAGCATACAGTATAAGCTCTGTTCTTTGTGAAAGAGAAAACTTCTGTTGAATACATTCCTGCCATGGTTGATGGCTTCTTTTTCTTGACAAATACTACAGGTACATTCAGAAGAAAACCTACCATGATTGCTGGTGCAATTCCAGAGGCCTCAATAGTGATGATCTTGTTGATTTCCTTTGTTGCAAATCTGCGAACAAATTCAATTGACATGGCCTGAAGAAGGGTAGGATCAATCTGATGATTGATAAAACTGTCTACCTTCAGAATTCCACCATCTAGGCATTTGCCATCCTCTTTGATACGCTTAACCAATGGTTCGAATGGTTTGTAGTGATCTGCCATAAAAAAAGTCCTTATAAAAGAAAAACAATTATTTTTTCAGGAATGATATTGAGCCTGTGGTCTTTGAAACCAGAGAGGCTTCCATATCGTGTTCGTCATGTCCGGTGATTACTGCTTTAACCAGGTCGCCCACCTGAACATCCTTGGTGTTTGGAATGGATATTACTCCATCAATATCCGGAGATTCATATTTTGAACGACCTACAGCAACGCCATCATCTGATACGTAATCAATTAAAACCTGATATTCCTTGCCGACTCTAGCCTCAAGCTTTTCATAGGAAATCTGAGATTGAAGCTCCATCAGTCTTGCAGCTCGCTCTTCACGAATCTGCTCATCTACCGGATTTAAATAAGTGTTGGCTGTAGCACCGTCAACATCTGAATAAGGGAAACATCCAACTCTATCCAGTTTTGCTTCTTTGATGAAGTCTAAAAGTTCATTGAACTGCTCTTCGGTTTCTCCGGGGAATCCTGCAATGAAAGTTGAACGGATTGCAATATCAGGACAAACACTACGCCATTTTTCAATTGAACGAAGAGTCTTTTCAATGTTTCCTGGTCTTTTCATTGAGCGCAGGATGGTTGGGTTTACATGCTGGAACGGTACATCAAGATATGGCAGCACCAGACCCTCTCCCATTAAATCCACAACTCTGTCCGCTTCATCTGATGGATAAACGTAGTGAACTCTGATCCAGCGCTTAAGTTCACTTAACTGTCGCAACAGGGCTGATAGGGAAGTCTTGTTCTTTTTCAGATCCATTCCGTAGTCAGATGAATCCTGCGCAATTACTAAAAGCTCCTTTACTCCTCGTCTTACAAGGTCAGAGGCTTCATTGTAGATAGCATCACTAAAGCGAGAACGTAGGGGACCTCTCAGGGAAGGAATAATACAGAATGAGCAGTGATGTCTGCAGCCTTCAGCAATCTTCAGATAGGCATAGTGAGGAGGGGTCAGAAGAATACCTGATGGATTTACGGACTGTGCAGCTGAAGGATCAGGAGTTCCTACCAGACTTATAATTCCACGAATAACTGTGGCTCTCATTCCTGGGCCATAAACAGCAGCGACCTGAGGATATTTATCCAGAATTACCTTTGCTCTTGCTCCAAGACAGCCTGTTACTATGACCTTTCTTGAATAGTTTAAAGCTTCACCGATTGCCTGCATTGATTCCTCAACGGCAGGGCCGATGAAGCCGCAGGTGTTTACGATTACAGCATCACATTTGCTGTATTCGTTTTCAATCTCATATCCCATTGCAATCAGGACAGAGGTTAATCGCTGTGCATCAACAAGGTTTTTTGCACATCCCAGAGAAACAAGACCAATTTTAGGTGAGTTACGCATGCGTTTATTTTTCGTTAAGATTTATTTATTGAATAGCCAAAAGCCAGGATATAGATCCTGGCCTTATTATAATAATGAAGGATATTAAGCCTTGAATGCGCCCTGTAGAGGAGGAACAACCTGCTTCTTACGGCTCATTACGCCTGGCATCCACATATTGTCTGACTTCTGTGTGCCTAGAGCCTTGATGATGACATCCTCTTCGTCAGATACAACTAATAGTTCTGAACCTTCTTTCATGATATCGGTTAGAACTAATACAGCTGAGTGTCTGCCTTCTGCCTTAACAGCAGCAAGCTCTTTCTTTAATGACTCCTTTAGCTCTGGAGTTACCATTGATAGGGAAATAAGCTCTAACTGACCGATACCGATCTTCTTGCCACCCATATCGAAGTCCTTGAAGTCACGGAAGATCAGGTCACGTGGAGAAGCATTCAGGTTTGACTTTGCCTTGAACATTTCCATACCTAAAGCTTCTAAATCAGAAACGTTAGCAATCTTAGCCAGTTCCTGAGCTGCCTTCTTATCAAACTCGGTGCAGGTTGGGCTCTTGAACAGAACTGTGTCTGAAAGAATTGCACAAAGCATTGCACCTGCGATATCAGCAGGGATAGTTACATTGTAGTAATCAGCAACCATCTTGATGATGGTGTTTGAGCAGCCGTATGGCTGAATCCAGCACTCAAGAGGAGTATCGGTGGTAATATCACCCAGCTTGTGGTGGTCAACGATACCTAGGATTTTTGCATCCTTAAGATCTGCTGGAGCCTGAGCTAAGTCAGAGTAATCTACTAAATAAAGTTCCTTTGAAGCAACTGAAGTTACTACCTCAGGTGCCTTTAAGTTGAATCTATTTAAAACAAACTCAGTCTCTGGTGCAGGAGTTCCCTGAGCAACTGCAGTTGCCTGAATACCACGCTGATTTAAAACGTGTGCATATGAAATTGCTGAAACGATAGAGTCTGTATCAGGATTCTTATGACCTAGAACCAAAACGCTCATTGAAATGTCCTCAAATTACTTGGATTTATGGTACGAATTAAATTTTGGTGTATTTTACTATGAAATTGAGATTTTTATCTAAAAAATTTCTGTTTTGACAAAGAAATTTACAGGTTAACTCTCTGCCTCTGCATTCTCTAATTCTTCCTGCTTTGTAAGCCAGCAAAGCTCTGTTTCATCAAGCTTGTCACTGTATTCAGAACGCTGAATTGAAAGTTCTTCAACCTTTTCCTTCTGTGTCTGGTATAGACTGCTGTCAGAAAGAGTTTCATCGATTTTAGCAATTTCTGCTCTGAGCTTTTCCATAGTCTTTTCAAGCTGTTCAATCTCTTTTTTCAGAGGTCTTAGGGCCTGACGTTTCTGAGCTTCGAGTTTTTTCTGCTCCTTTGTCTTAAATGAAGAAGCTGAAGCGGAAAGTGTCAGAGAATTGTCCTTTTTTTGTGCAAGTTTTTCTTTGTATTCACGGTTCTTCTGATTTAAAAATTCCTGATAGTCATTCAGATCACCGTTGAATTCTGTAACGCTTCCGTTATCAATAAGCCAGAGTTTATCTGCGATTGCCTCTAAAAGATGTCTGTCATGAGATACCAGAATCAGAGCTCCCTGATAGGAGGATAACGCTATTGATAATGCCTCTCGCATATCCAGATCAAGATGGTTGGTTGGCTCATCAAGAAGCAGCAGATTTGGCTTCTGATAAGCGACAATTGCCAGAGCAAGTCGAGCCTGTTCACCTCCAGACATGGTCTCAACTTTTGCGGTAGCCTTGTCTCCACTGAAGGAGAATGCTCCTAGAAAGGTTCTTAAATCCTTCTCCTTGGCATTTGGATCTATTGCCCTTAGGTGATCCAGGCCGCTCATCTGACCTGAAAGCTGATCCAGCTCATGCTGAGCAAAATAGCCAATCTTTATTCCTTTTCCTAAAGTTACAGTACCATGTACAGGTTTCAGTACAGAACACATTGTCTTGATAAGGGTAGATTTACCCTGACCGTTTTTTCCTAAAAGACCGATTCTGTCTCCAGCTATAAGCATCAGATTGATGTTCTTTAAAATTATGTCATGTTCTGAGTATCCTGCATCAAGATTCTTCAGATCTGCAAGAATATCAACTGTCCTTTCAGGTTCGGCAAACTGAATATGATATGGTGATTCCTCTGCAGTAACTGCTGTAAGTTTCAGTCTGTCAATTGCTTTTAACATGCTCTGGGCCTGTTTTGCCTTACTTGCTTTATATCTGAAACGCTCAACAAAGTCCTGCATGTGTGCTAAAGCTGCTTCCTCACGTTTTCTGGAAGCTTTTTCATTTCTGATTCTTTCTGCTCTTAATCTTTCATAATCAGAGTAATTTCCAGTGTATGACACAAGCTTACAGGCTTCAAAATGAAGAATATGAGTACAGAATGTATCAAGAAAATCACGATCATGGGAAATACACAGAACTGTACCCTCATAGCTCTTAAGGTAGTTCTCAAGGAAGATGATGGTATCAAGATCTAGGTGGTTGGTAGGCTCATCAAGCAGCAGAACATCAGACTGGTAAATTAACGCCTGAGCCAGATTAAGTCTCATTCTCCATCCACCAGAGAATTCTTTTACGCTCTTGTCCATTTCTTCTTCACTGAACCCGAGTCCATGCAGCAGTATTCTGGCTCTGCTGTCGATTGTCCATGCTCCGGCTATTCCCAGCTTATCTTCTATAAGAGCTATCTTTTCACCGTTGTTGTCTTTGTATGCCTGCTCTTTCTGTTTTAGCAGTTCACAGAGATCTTTATCTCCCTGTTTTACATATTCGAGTGCGGATATCTCAAGAGATGGTGTCTGCTGAGAAACAGAGGAAATCTTGAAGCCTTTTGGAATAGAAATATTACCTAGTTCAGGTGCAACTTCACCTTTTATTGCAGCGAATAAAGTGGATTTACCGCAGCCGTTACGTCCGATAATACCAACCTTCTGGTTTGGAAAAATACTGCAGGAAGCTCCTTCTAAAAGGTATTTGCTTCCTCTCATTATGGTTACATCTGTAAGCTGAATCATCTTTTGCTGTTAGTTGTATTTGTAAAACAAAAACAGTGGAGCAAAGTCCACTGTCTTTTTATGAAGGGATTAAAATCAGAGCTGTGTTGTATTCTGAACCAGGGTAATACCGTCTTTTACTCGGATGTTTCTGATGGTAATAACTGTTTTCTGTCCGATGTGTCTGATTACAGAAACATTCAGAAGTGGAATACCTGTCTGTTTACATGCTCTGATCAGCGGTGGAATTACTGCAGCAGAACCGGAGTTCTGGGCTACATTGACTCCTGAACCAACAACAGTCTTTAGCCCGTTTGATTTTAGGGACTGGTTGATTGCACCTGAAACATCAGTTACACAGTCTGTTAAAGAATCTGAAACGATGGTAGGAGCAATATAGATCGGACCTTCCTCGTTCTTTAATCTCTCTGCCTGTTTTGAAGCCAGATCAAATGCAACCTGGGAGGCACTCTCTGCAGCTGCAGACTGGCATTTTGCAGTTGAAGACAGAGCTGCAACATTACTCTCGTTATTGGTATTTAATACCTCAATAGATTCTCCTACCTGGGATATAGGCTTGAGATCCTGTGGAGATGCTGCCTCCTCAGGTATGTAAGGCTTAGGAAGATTCAGTTTAGAATCTGCATTTGTCGGATCTATATCACTGTTCTCAGAACCATTGATATTGTTGAGACTTACATTTCCCTTGATTACATCCTGAACTGTAATTTTTGACAGAGGACTTGTATTTTCCTTACCTTCAAGAGCTTTGACTGTAGGAAGAAGAGTTCCAACATTATCTGCGTTTCCTACCTTGTCAGAAGGGTCAGGAATGTAAGGCTTAACCTGACCAGCCTGAAGCTCCTCTGAAAATGCTTTTGCTACTTCCTCGCCTTTTGCTAGAGTTTCAGCATCCTCTGTTTCTAGAGCTGCTTCTGTCTTTTGTGCAGTAGGCTTTTTAACGTTTTTCTTCTTTATCTTTGTGGTTGTCTGCTGTTCAACAACCACTTTTTTTCCATTAGCATCAACCGAGCTGTCAAACATTGCACTGTTACATGCTGATAACAGCCATGTTGCTGAAAGAATTAAAAATAATTCTGCTATTCTGTTAGTTTTAGAATTAATTTTCATATAGGTTTATTTAGATTTTATCGTGAGGAAAGCCAAAGCCACCAAGATATCCACCAGCAAGAAGATGCATATGAATATGAGGAACTTCCTGGCATCCGTCTTTTCCAACATTAACAATTAAACGGTAACCTGATTCATTAACTCCAAGATCTTCTGCTATCTTACGGGCGACAATGAAAAGATGTCCGAGCATTTTTTCATCTTCTGGTTCAACCTGTGCAACAGAAGGAATTGGCTTATTGGTTACGATAAGTATGTGATGTTCAGCTTTAGGAGCGATATCTAAAAAAGCAGTAACAAGATCGTCATGATAAACTGTCTTTGAAGGAATTGTTCCGTTTATAATTTTTGTAAAAATTGTTTCTTCGCTCATTTCTAAAGCCTCATTGTCTGTTTTGATTCCACACTTTTGTGATGTCGATTATATCACAAAAAATGTTTGTGGATAAAAGCCTGATATTCCGTAATTTGTTCTTAATTAATTGATATTTCAGCCGTTAAGTATATAGAAGGTGCAAATTGATCAAAAAGGAGGCAGATTATGGGACAGGAGTTCGTATATTCAGCACTCCCAAGACCAACGTTAAGACCATCAGATCTGGTTTATCGTCGTCGTGTCAGCAAGTCCGACAGTGGAGACAATACCAAGGGAGCTTCATCTAAGGAACACAAATTTGAACTGGAGAATTCTGAGAGGAAGGATTTCAGTGAAGTTTTTGAGGATGAGAAGGAAAAATCCAAAAATAGAATTGATGCTGTGGTTTGATTCATCTTGTGTGCTCTGCCTGATAAGCTCAGGCAGGGGCGTTTTTTTTCTTTTTTCTAATTGCTTAATTTTCTGTAATTTTTTTCGTCTGATTAGTGGTATACTTTCAAGTGTTTAAAGTCGTAATAAAAGTGCACTGGCTCACTGTCTGCAAAAATATAAAACTAAGCTTTGTGTTATATAATTTGTGCTGATTTAAAGTTATTTACTTAAATATGGGCAGAAAAAGGAAATAATTCACTAATGTGAATGTTTTCATGTTTTAAGTGTTTATTTTTATCTACAATACTTAGCAGACGATAAGAATTTATAAATGTAAGAGGAGTTTCAAATGATTGGTATCGTAGTGGTATCACACAGTGTAAAAGTATCTGAGGGTATCTGCGATATGGTTGAGCAGATTTCTGCTTCTGGAACAGGCAAACTGCCTATTATTGCCGCAGGTGGCAATTCAGAGGGTAAACTCGGAACTGACCCAAATCGTATTTTAGAGTCAATTAAAAAGGTAGATCAGGGTGACGGTGTAGTTGTTATCTGTGATCTTGGTTCTGGTGTTATCAGTTCTCAGGCTGCAATTGCAATGTTGCAGGAGCCTTTAAAGTCCAGAGTAAGAATTGCAGATGCTCCTGTACTAGAAGGTGCCGTCGGTGCCGCTGTTGAAGTTGCATCTGATGCTAACAGTTCTTTAGACAGTGTAATTTCTGCCGCTGAAGCATCACGTCAGCTACATAAAAAATAATTATCAAAATATATAATCAGACAGGCCACAGATCTATACTCTATGGCCTTTTGTTTTTTATGGACCCCAAAAACGTAAGGATTTTAATATGAAAAAGTTACTGTTTTGCATGGCTGTACCTGTTTTTCTCCTAGGTTCATCTTCCGCACTGGCAGATACCTGTACCGAGAGTGGTGTTATTGAGGTTGTAGGACATGCCAAAGTTGATGTAATGCCTGATATTGCCGTTTTAAGCTACAGCGCCAGGGACGAGAATAAGGATTCTGTAAAGGCCAGAAACAGTGTTGAAAAGAAAATTACTTCACTATACGATAAGGCCCTGAGTCTGGGGGTTAAAAAGGAACAGATAATTTCGGGTAGTATTACCCTCTATCCTAAGTATCACTATACAGATAAATCTAAGCGAGTATTTGATGGTTATTTCTGCTCAAGAGATATTGTCTTTAAGATTGATGATTTCTCTCTGATAGAAAAAATAACCACTGCCGCTGTTGATTCCGGAATAGGCGATATCAATGGATTCGGCTATGAAATTAAGGATACAACAGCTATAAAGAAGGATGCAGATACCAAGGCAATCGCGGATGCAAGAGACCAGGCTCAGCGTCTTGCAGATGGTTTTGGTGTAAAGATAAAAAAAGCCTGCTCCTTAAAGTTTGAAGATAACAATTCCAACGGATTCTATCCTAAAAACAGAGCAGCTGTTTCACTGATGGCTGTTAAAGCAGAAGCTGCACCGGTAGCTACTGAGTACATGCCAGAGAAACAGTCTGTAGAATCAAATGTATATGCAACATTCTCAATTGAATAGAACAAAACTGGAGCTTTTAGCTCCTGCTAAAGATTTTACATCTGCAAAAAATGCTATTTTATGCGGCGCCGATGCTGTATTCATTGGCGGTCCGGCTTTCGGTGCCAGAGCTGATGCCACCAATAAGATTGATGATATTAAAAAGGTGTGCATGCTTGCACACCGTTTCGGGGTAAAGGTTCATGTTACCCTAAATACCCTTTTATACGATGAGGAACTTAAGAGGGCACAGGAGATCATATATGAACTTGCTGATGCAGGAATTGATGTTCTTATTGTTCAGGATTTAAGTATATTTTCCTTTGATATCCCCAAGGGTATTGAGATTCATGCTTCAACCCAGTGCTGCATAGATACGGTTGAAAAACTTAAATTCTATGAGTCTCTTGGGGTATCTCAGGTGGTTCTGCCCCGTGAGTTCACGTTTGACAAGATTAAAGAATTTCATGAAGCCTGTCCTAAGGTTAGATTGGAGGCTTTTATTCTTGGAGCTCTGTGTGTGGGCGTATCTGGAATCTGTCATATCTCTGATTATCTCAAAGGTCGTTCCGCCAATAGGGGAAGCTGTGCGCAGATCTGTCGACTTCCAATGCAGCTGTTCCACAATGGCAAAGAAATTGCCGTTGGACATCTTATGTCCTTAAAGGATAACAATCTTAGCGGGCATATTGATGAGCTTGTAGCTGCCGGTGTTACCTCCTTTAAGATCGAAGGTCGTTTAAAAGATAAGAATTATGTGGGTAATACCACAGCCTACGTCAACTCGAAGCTTGATTCTTTCATCTCAAAGCATGTAGATTTTGAAAGAGCATCCTACGGTAAGTCTTCTATAAGTTTTAATGCTGATATTAACAAGACCTTTAATCGAGGTTTTACTGACGGACTTTTTACTGACAATAAAAAGTCACTGCCGTTTGCTCTGACTCCAAAATTTCTAGGTCCTAAGATTGGCACAGTTGTCTCTGTAAAGAGGAAAGGAAAGGAGACTGAGATTACTCTGAGTACTTCAGCTAAAAAGAGTCTTAATAAGGGAGATGGTCTAACCTATATAAAAGAGCCAGCCTCCGTAAGAACTGATTCTTTAAATATCTCAGAGCGAGTTCCTTCAGTTGAAGGTTTTAGAATTAATTCTGTTGCAGAACAGAACTCAAAAACTGCTGTTATTAATGTTTTTGGTTCAGTTATGCTGAAATCTGGAACGATACTGTATAAGAATTATGATGCAGATTTCGAAAAATCACTTGATGCAAAAAACTCTGCAGTACGAACAGTTTCTTATGATCTTGATTGCAGTGTCAAACATAAAGAGGAAAGTCTTTATACACTAAGTCTTACTGCAAAAGATGAAAGCGGACATATTGCTTCGGACTCTCTTGATTTTGAGTTTAATTCTGAACTAGGAGTAATAGGCAGGGATAAACTTATAAGTACCTTATCTAAGAGACTTGATGAGTACTCTGTTCTGAATTCTCTGAGTATTACTGGCGATACGGATAGGCTTTCAGTCAGATTGTCTTCAATAAATGAATTAAGACGAAAAGTTCTTTCAATGTGTCTTGATCATGGAGGCGTTAACTCTGAGAGTCAGTTTATTCCCTTTAAATTTGAGAAAGAATCTTTTTTGCCTAAATATCCTAACGGAAAGGTTGATTCAAGACTGGTTTTAAACTCGGTTGCAAAAAGATTTTATGAGGTGTGCGGTACCAAGGTTGGTCTAGAGGACAGCTCAGCAGACAATCTTGAGAAGAATTCGGTTATGGTCTGCAAATTCTGTCTTATCAACGAATATGGAACCTGCTCAAAACTAGGCGGAAAGGTCAGCGGTTATACCTTAGGCGTCAGCGGAAAGACTTTTAAGATAAAAGTAGACTGTAAAAACTGCTTCATGCATATTGTAAAAGAATAAAACAAAACTACATATTCAAATGTCATTTTCAGAAGATAGCTACATCGATAACAGTATAGATTCCGAGGATTATATTCACCCTTCCATGAAGGATGTTGAGTGCTTTATTGGTCCAGAGGGCTCATTTAAGTCAGCGGTTAAAGGTTTTCGTGTCAGAACAGGTCAGATAAAAATGGCCAAAAACTGGCAGCAGACTCTAAGAAAAAGTGAACTTGTGGTCTGTGAAGCTGGAACCGGTACAGGAAAGACCTTCGCATATCTTATTCCTGCTCTGTTATCAGGCAAGACAGTGGTTATCTCTACAGCCTCAAAAGCTCTTCAGGATCAGCTGGTAGAAAAAGATCTGCCTGCAGTGTTTTCACTTTTAAAGCTTACTCCTTCATTTATGGCTTTAAAGGGATTTTCAAACTACCTCTGTCTTAAGAAATATCATGAGGAATGTTCAAAATATCTGAATAAGACTGCTTTAAAGTTTGATGAGTCAAATCTTGAGAAAAACTCGGAAATAGATGAGGGAATGCTGGATGATTCAAGTCTATCAGAGGAAAAACTCAACGAAAATGCTATATCTGAAGAGGTGTTAGCTAAACTTGAGATTCTGATTCAGAATGCAAATTATCAGATAGAGAAAGATCTTCCAAACATTGATTTTGTTGAGGTTAACTCAAAATTTCCTGCATCTGTTACCAGAAGGGTAACCTGTGCTCCTGAATGGTGTTCAAAAAAACGCTGTCCATATGCCGATGAGTGTTTTCCTTATCTTGCAAGAGAGAAGGCGATAAAAACAAAGGTTGTTGTAATCAATCATTCTCTGTTTTTTGCAGATATGTTTATTGATGATCCTTTTTCTCCTTTATCTCCTGCAATTCTGCTACCTAAATACCGCACAATCATCTTTGATGAGGCTCATGAGCTTCCTGCCATCGGTAGAGAACATATGTCTGAGACCGTAGGTTCTACTGATATGGATAAACTTAGAGAGGATCTGAGGTACCTTAGCAAGAATCAGAATATTCCTCTTAAGCCTTTTGAAGAGCGTTTTATGAAACTGCGAAAGGTTTATGCCGATGTGTTCTCATATCTTTCAACAGTGGAGGCTGGTGGCAGCAATAAGCGTAATTTTCTTTTCTATAAATATGAAGATTATGATGAAAACAACCGCGATCCTTTTATTGAGTATCAGAAGGTAAATCAGGAATTTCGTGGTCTGATGCTTAATATGTACAGGGAACTTTGGGAGTATAAGGAATTCATTCGGGATAATGCTGATTTTGACGAGGAATTCTTTAACAAGGTTCTTGAGTTTATCAAAGCCAAGATTGATATCATTATCAGTCTGATGAAACTTGATGACAGAAATGATCCTAAGAATATCTACTATGGAAAGTACGTAGGAACTGTAGATGTTCAGCGCAAAACCTTTAAGATGAGTCTTACTCCTCTTGAGATCTCTGATTTCTTTGGCAGATATCTCGAGAACTGCTACAGTAGCAGTATAGGTGTACTTATGACTTCTGCAACTCTTGCCGTGAACCACAAGTTCGACAAGTTTCTGATTGATATAGGTGCTCCGTCTGATACTCATACTCTTGAAGTTGAAAGTTCGTTTGACTACAAAAAGCAGGCTGCAGTGTATCTTGATGGTAATTTCCCTGCTCATAACGATGTGGACAGAATAGATAAGATTGTTGATACGTTAGAGCCTGTTATAAATCAGGTGAAGGGAGGTATTTTCTTCCTTACCACTTCACGTGATGCTCTAGTTAAAGCTTCTTCTGCCTTAAGACGGAAGTTTGCCAGAAAAAGAAAGATTTATTCTCAGAATGAGAAACTGTCAAATTCTGACATGCTGCAGAAATTCAAAAATGATGGCCATGCAATTTTAGTTGGTACCTCATCTTTCTGGGCGGGAGTTGATGTTCCAGGGCAGGCTTTATCATTAGTAATAATTGATAAGCTTCCATTTGAGAATGTATCTGATCCAATATTTAAGGCTCGCTGTGACTATTACGATGCTAAAGCCGTAATTGATTTTAGACAGGGAGTAGGAAGACTTATCAGACATGAAAAGGATGTTGGAGGTCTTATTATCTGTGATCCAAGAATTGTCAATAAGAGCTATGGTTCTCAGTTTGTTAAGTCTTTGCCGGATATGGCAATTTACAATAACCTAGAGGAATTTGAATCTTTTTTAAAATCTTTGAACGAAAGTGATAAAATTCAAGGCCAATAATTAACGGAACTCTCAGTCTGTTGCTTTGTTAAATGAAGACTCTATTACTTTCAAATCAGAGGTCGCACCTCAGAAGCATGCTGAGATTGTTCTTGAAATGCTGGATACCATTCTCAAGGAAAGTTCTATAAGCAAGGACGATCTTGACGGACTTGTATTAGGTATCGGACCAGGTTCTTTTACAGGTGTACGTATTGCCGCATCAACAGTTCAGGGCTTAGCTCTGGGATTAAATCTTAAGGTTGCCAAAATTACGTCACTTGAGGCATTAGCAATAGAGGCTGTATCAAAAGCTTCTGCCTCATATGTAGTATCTTCAATCGATGCACGAATGGGGGAGGTTTATATTGCCGTATATAAGGTTGAGGGCAGTGCTCTGACATTATTGTCAGAGGAAAAAGTTTTAAAGCCTGATGATGCTGTTGCTCATTTAAACCAGTTTGTTGGAGATAGCGAGAATGTCGTTTGTGCAGGATCTGGTGTTGATCTACTGAAAAAAGCCGGAATGAAAGACTATCCTAAACAGGCAGACTTCCCTCAGGCTCAGTATCTTTTAAATAAAGGCGCAGAACTTTTAAGTTTGGGCAAGGGCGTTGATCCTGAAGAAGCACTTCCTTTATATGTTAGAAATGAGGTTACCTGGAAGAAAGTTTCTGAGCAGTAGAAAATTTTTTCTAACCCATTGTAAAAAGGAATAATTACTAATTAGCGATTATTCTGATCCTGACCTACAATTAATATAGTTGAATATTTTTGTTCATCCGAGTTTGCTCGTGTTTAATTTGAGGTAGAAATGGCTATATCTAATGTTGTTGACTCATCAAAATTTCAGATAATACAGAGTCACACCAATCGTCAGAGACTTGACGAGCAGATTAACCGTAACGATGAAGAGAATCTTTCTTCTGTCAAAGTTGAACAGACTGTATCTGTAACTCCAAAGGTTCAGGGCAAGGAGTACGAGGATACTTATGCTGGTGCAAGAGAAGAGTTGGGATATACTCAAAAGGTGTCTTACAGTAAGGCAAGTGCCTACAGCAATATTCAGAATCAGGATAGACGTGAGGCCATCTCTCAGCAGTTAGGGGTGTCTGTCTACGCTTAATGATAATATCTTTTAACAAACAGCAAAACTAGCATCCCTGTGGTGCTATTTTTTTTGTCTTTTGCTCCCTTTTATACCGCAGATGGCGATCTGCGGTACTGAAAGGGAGAGATATCTAACAATAGCTCAGGTATTAACTGCCTAAGAGGCTCAGAGCAATCTGAGGTCTCTGGTTAGCCTGAGTTAGAACAGAGGTTGCAGCCTGCTGAGTAATGGTCTGAGCAGACAGGTTGGCAGCTTCTTCAGCATAGTCAGCATCACGGATACGTGATCTTGCATCAGAAACGTTCTCATGAGTAACTTCCTGGTTACGGATGGTAGATTCCATACGGTTCTGCAGAGCACCCAGAGCAGCACGGTGAGTGTCTACAACATTGATAATTTTATCAATATTAGCAATTGTCAGTTCAGCTGTATCCTGAGTTAAAACAGAGAACATATAAAAACCATTAGATGAGGAAATGCCGGTAGTGGTTGTAGATAAAGAACCATTTGTTTCAATTTTACTATCAAGAACGGTGGTATCTCCACAGATTCCTGAAAGCGTGAAACCGGCTGTTAATGACAGAGATATGGTGTCGTTCTCATAAGCGCCGACATGGAAAACGACTCTACCGGCAGTGCCTAAAAGACCTTTAGGTCCGGCAAGACACTGCTGACCACCGAAGGTTGTCTTACATGCAATACGTGTAATTTCCTCGGATAAAGCAGTAACTTCCTGCTGAATAGATTTTCTGTCAATATCAGTATTAGTACCGTTTGCAGCCTGAATGGCCAGTGTACGAATACGCTGAAGCATGTTTGTAGTTTCGTCCAGCGCACCTTCCATAGTCTGACATAGAGCAATACCGTCATTGGCGTTACGGTTACCTTGCTTCAGACCATTAATCTGAGAGGTGAGTCGGTCGGAAATCTGCAGACCTGCAGCATCGTCACGAGCA